>JAKBMG010000220.1:0-20951 GCA_021831685.1 Bacteroidota bacterium
CAATTGTAAAATAGTTTACAAACTCTTCTACAGTGATCAAATTATTAGGATCGCTATCAATTTCTAAGGAGTAATTTTTCTCAGCCAATAATATTCCAAATTTTTGATGCCAAAATAATAAAATTTATATACTATTCAATTCTAAAATTAAAAATTCCAATTCATGTTTAGATTTAAGTTCGCCTGCTGTCTAGCTGTATTATTGTCAGCCGAAATAAATTCATACCAGCCCGTTAAAAAGAAAGTTAAGCTTTTTTTTATTGAGAAAGAGATTTCCGTAAGCGGACCTATGCTTATATATCTTGAATCCAAAACTTTTAGAAGTCCCTGATAATTAAAAGTACTTAAAGAGAAAAACCTTGCACCTAATGAAAAATTAAATCGGTAATAATTTAATGTAAACTTTGGTTCAGAAAAAATTTCTTCAAGGTAGCGTGTTGGATGTGTGCTGAATGATGCCCATTTCAAGTCGCCTTGCTCTGTAAGTTTGACGTAACCATCGTGCTCAAAGCTAAGATTGTATGATAAAATAATTCTGGTAGAATCCGACGCGGAAAACTGTCTGAACGAAAAGCTTCGGTAATTAGGATTTAAATCTTCAAAATCATAGACAGTGTAGTTAGCCATTACGCTAAAGCTATTGTATGATGAAAAATATTTTCCGTAATAATTCCCGCCCGATTCTAATTTGATTATTCTATTGATATTGTTATTTGAACTCGACTCAGAATATATATAAACTATATGATTAAATGTCCCTTCCAAGCTAAGGAAAGCGCCAAAAAATGGGGTTAATGTTTTTATATATTTAATGCGGAGTATCGAAAGAAGTTCGTCTCTGTCATCAAAGTTTTCCGGACTTGGAGTATCATATCTTAATTTGTTTTGTAAAAAGCTGAAGAAAAGTTGATCGCCGGGTGATAAATTAACGTTGCCTAATAATGAAAGTGAAATTCTTTTGGCGATATTGTCGTTGCGGCTTTCCATGTCCGACCTCTCCTGGTAAAATACATCGCTTATTCCAGGAAAATTTTTTGTTATGTGCCTTTCGTCCCTTTCGGAATAATTGAATTTTAATGCTCCGTTAAAGTCTTTGGAATTGTAGTTTGTGGCAGATTCAAACTCTAATTTTAATTCATTTACTTTCGTATCGAATATTGATGACGAAGCTAACAGGGGTGTGCGATAACGGGTGTCGCGGTCAATTGTGCGCCATGTGACCCTTCCCAGTAATGACTGAGTAAATATTTCTAAGAATTGGTTGTAGTTTAGCTGATCTTGAAGAACATTTGTCGTCTCGGTTCTGCTTTGAATATTATTTATTATATCAAATACTGCCGAAGTAATTGAATCAGCGGTGAAATAAAAATCTTTTCTGTTTTGAAAAAATTGATAATTTATAATATTGAAAACATTCTTTTCTAATTCGTTAGTTACTAAAAAATTCATGTACCGCAAAATGTTCTTCCTCGGTGAAATATCTTCATTCTTAAACTTCAACTGAGTACTAACTATGAAGTTTGAAAAATCTAAATTGTTTAAATATCCTTCTCCCCCATAAACTGGTCCATAATCAACCTCGCCGATTTGCCGGTTATTCGTGTAACCGGCAAAAGGAGCAATTACAATCTTTTGTTCGAGCTTAATTTCTCCGAAAGCTATCAAGCTTGAAGACGAAGCCTGGTTTATTTCAAACTGGCGGCTGTCCGAATATATATTGTTATTTACAAGTAGTCCCAAACTTAAAATTTTGCTAAAGGAATAATCGCCGGAGGTCGAGAAAAAATGTTCATCTCTTGTGCTATTCTGAGTTGATTTAATGAAGGTAGAATTATAATTCTCAGCTACATCTAAAAGCCAGTCACTAAATTTTTTGTGAAACTGAAGATTAGTTGAAAGTGAATAAATGTTTAACTGCTTATCGAAATTTGTTGAAAGTAAATTCAAAGGCGTAGTAGTTTGAATAAAATTAAGACTGTCTATCTGTCTCTGTCCATAAGTTTTTGTTATAGCAGAAAATATTAATATTAATATTAATATTTGCAGCTTTCCGAAACTTTTTGGAAGAAGTCTTTTTGAATATATTAAAACTCTTTGATCCAAAATTCTATGGTAAAACTTCTTGGGTATCAACTCTGTTTAAAAAGTATAAAAGTGTAAAAATGATCACTTCAAATTTCAAATACATCGCCTCGTGATGGTATAGAAATATTCTTAAATCCGGCGGTCTTCAATCTATCTGAATATTTAAGCTGCTGGTCATAGTCGCCGTGTACTAAAAAAATATTTTTTAATTTATCCCTGTCAAATTTCGATGAATAATCCGTCAACTCGTTCGAGTCAGCATGAGCTGAGAAGGAATTCATTACTATTACTTCTGCTTTGACTTTATACTCATCGCCGAAAATATTTACTTCTGTTGCTTTGTCGATTAATTTTTTACCTAATGTATTTTCAGCACAGTACCCAACCATCAAAATAATATTTTTACTATTCTCAATGTTGTTAGCAAGATGATGGAGTATCCTCCCGGTTTCTGCCATTCCGGACGCAGATATGATCATCATGGGACCGCTAATATCGTTTAAACTTTTTGAGTCTTCAACATCCGTTATATACTTAAGTTGATTGAATCCGAATGGGTCGTCATATTTATTTAAAAACTTAACTGTGTCTTCATCAAAGCATTCGGGATGTTCACGGAAAATTTCTGTTGCATTAGTCGATAGGGGACTGTCAACATATATTGGAATTCTTGGCGCTTGTTTGCTCTCAAAAATTCTATGTACTGAATAAACTAATTCTTGCGTTCTGCCTACACTAAATGCCGGCACAATAATCTTACCTCCGCTAGTAATTGCTTTTTTTATTACTTCGGCAAGCTTCGCTTCGCTGCCTTCGATTTTATCATGGAACCTTCCCCCGTATGTACTTTCGCAAATAAAATAATCAACATCTGGAATTTGTTCGGGATCTTTTAATATCGGAAGGTTCGGTCTTCCTAAATCTCCTGAAAATGCAAACTTAATTTCTTTACCATTTTCTTTAATTTTTAAATAAACTATTGCCGATCCCAATATATGACCGGCATCATAAAACATGACCGAAACATCATCGCTGATCCTCACCTCTTCGTGATAATTACACCCATTCATCAAAGGGAACACTGCTTCAGCATCTTTCTCATCATACAAAGGTTCGAATGGCTTCTTCCCTTGTTTAATCCTTTTTTTATTTACATACTCAACATCTTTTACTTGAATGTGAGCGCTGTCTTTAAGCATTATCCTAGATAGATCTTTTGTAGCATTGGTGCAAAAAATCGAGCCGTCAAATCCTTTCTTAACAAGATTAGGAATATTTCCACAGTGATCAATGTGAGCATGCGATAAAATTAAATAATCAATTTCTTTCGGGTTAAAAAGATCAAAATTCTTATTTATCTCGAATGCCTCCTTTCGTTTGCCCTGATAAAGACCGCAGTCAAGGAGATAAGTCTTATTATTAATTTTTAATTTATGCATTGAACCTGTTACGGTTCTGTCCGCTCCGATGAATTGTAATTCCATAAAAATCAGACTTTTTTTTTGTTTTATGTAAAATAAATAAAATTTTCATAGAAAGTAGTAAACCGGAAAGCAACTAATGCCATGATTCTGATTATTGCTATGCCTTCTCAATAATTACATAAGCAGAAAAAGTGAGGAGACTATACTTCCATTCGTTTTCATCAAATTATAATTTTTCTTATATTATAATTACATACTAAAAGGAAATTGGTTTCTTTTATGAATTTTAATCAGCTTGTTTTGTGCATCAAGTTGTATAGTAGCTGATCAATGATCCTATTAAAATGAGGGAAATATGAGAAAAATAATTTTACTTTTTGCTATACTAATTGGGAGCCAAACTATCCTTTGGGCCAACCCTATTGTCCAAATTCCGATTACAAAATTTTCAGAGTTAGTTTTTGATAACAATAATAATTGGACGATGGAGATTTATTTCCCATTTGGATATGGAGCTGGTACAAGCTCGTTTGATAGTGTTATTTTTTCAGTTACAAATATTCGATCAAAACTAAAAGTTTCATATCCACCTAATACTAATATTGGAGTCATTACTTCCGATAGTCTTACAACTCCATTACATATAAATCGGGACGGAGATAAAATTATTATTTATACTTATTTATATGGTCACGTAGAAGTAGATAGCTTGATTTTCGGAAACTATTCTGGAGCTACAGTAGGCAAACCTATATCCGGATATTCTATTTTAAGATACTATACTAGACTTCAATCTAATAATTACCTTACTATTGATTGCCTTACTAAAAATCCTTCTCTTGGTGTTGTAAATGATACGGTTGGATTAAGCGGAACGTTGAAAGGCCATATTTATGACAGGAATAATAAACCAATAACCAATTGTATATACACAATGGCGGGGCAGGGGATTTTCTTGCTGGAATCGCAAATACAATTTAATCCGGATGGCACGTTTACTACACCAATATATAATACAATTTATAAACCTGGAATTCTATATGTGAAGATTGTTGATTTCGAGTTCTTCGGAGATACAATGGCAATCGAACCATTTGGATTGAATGATATACATCCGGATACTGTCGTAGTCCAGGATATTCATTTAATGGATAGCTGCAGTTGTTGCACCATAGTCGATGCGATAAAAAAGTATAACCCACCGCAGAGTGATGAGCTTACACTAATAAACTATCCTAACCCGTTTAATCTATCGACAAATTTTTATATCAAGATACCTAATAATCTAAAAGGGAAGCCGGGAATTATTAATATCTATAATGTAAACGGGCAGTTGCTACGAACAATTCCGGTCAGTGGAAGCTCAACAATGTCATGGGATAGTAAAGATATGAATGGAAGAATAATGCCTTCAGGAATTTATTACTACAGGCTTGTTATAGATAGCCAGGCAATGAAAAACGGCTCAATGATATTATTGAAGTGATATGGGAAAAATTTTCTGTGTAGTATTTCTTATTTGTTCAACTGCTTTCGGGCAAAGAGCAGATTTCTTTAGAGAAGATATTACATTCCGACTTGATAGCATCCACTTGGATGTTGAAGGGTATTACTGGTTTGCAAACCACTCGGATAAGCAGGTTAACAGCAATATTTTTTATCCTTTCCCGAATTATCACGGCGAGGAAATCGATTCTATCCGTCTTTATAATATTTCTGCAGGACAAAAAACCCGCTACAAATTGGAAGGCGCTAACGGAATATCATTTGATTTGTTCATTGCACCTCATGATACTGTCTTATTTCAGATAGGATATAGACAGAAGCTTGCCGGCGATAGTGCAGTATATATTCTTAGAACTACACAAGGCTGGGGCAAACCTTTAGCTCATGCCGAATATAAGCTAATCGTTCATGATACTATGAAAATAAAAAAGTTTTCATATCCGCCGGATAAATCATATAACATTGAAAATGAAAAAATCTATTACTGGGAAATGAACAACTTTATGCCCGTCAAGGATATGATATTTTATTTTTAATAAAATTATATTGCTTCAGTGATGATTATTATATCTTTGTATCAAGATATTTTTTAGCGATTTTCCCATATTCCATTTTCCATTGCCGCTTGCCGCTCTATGGGTTATTCAAGAAGGGCTTAAACATGAAACATATTAATTATCTTCTTTTCGCATTCTTCTCTTTAGCTTTTATCAGCTGCTCTTCAATCAACACTGTTAAAGATTTTTCTTCCAAAGAAAAATTTTATGAAGACTTTAATGATTTTGCAAAGAATAAAAATGTAGAAGTTACTTTGATAAACGATAGTTCATTTACTATATTACAAGCAGCAAGAATATCGAATGACTCTCTAATCGTAAATGTTAAGAATGAAAATGTTTTATCATTGAGTGAAATCGCGAACATGAAATACAACAATACCAGTTTCGTACATTCTTCCGCTGATATAATTCTAAAAGATGGTGAGAAACTAAATGTAGAAAATATCAAAATACTTCATGATTCATCAATTCAGTTCACTAACTGCAAAGGTATCAAAGAATATTTGCCTCTGAATAAAGTGAAGAAGGCAAGCTATTTACAACGATTACCCGGAGTTATAACCGGGTTATCTTTAGGTGCTATAACTGGGGCTATATTTGGTATAATTGCTTTGTATGTGATTCATCCATCCGGCATCGGACGCAATAATGAATCGTCTAATAATTCGGATGCTGCATTTATGACTTATATCTTTTCAGGTGCTATAATCGGCAGTGTAATTGGCTGGATAACCGGTCATAATTATGTCTATCAATTCAACCCATAACTTCGGTTATTTAATTTATTCACTCTGAATGCACTTTAATTCTCCTTATAAAGCTTATATAAAAGTCAACTCCCATGCTTTTTCCGTTCTTTATTTCAATTTCCATTTGTACCTGCTCTAGCGTAAACTGTAAAGTAATCTCTCCTTTCTTTCAATTTCTATTGAAAAATAATTCCATAATAACTGAAGTAAAATTAATTATGACTAATTTATAAAACGGATTGAGATACGTCTCACTCGTTTAAATTGACAATCAGTCAATTTTTGGATAATTTTGCCCAATAAAAAACGAAGTCTAAATATGCTTGTTCAATATATCCCAGTGTTTTTAGTTATTGCCGTAGCAATAGTTTTTGCCGTGGCTACCGTCTTCTCATCGGAAATATTTGGTCCTAAACGTCCGACACAGGCAAAGCTTTCTACCTATGAAAGCGGAATGAAACCTGTTGGTACAACCCATGAAAGAATGTCGGTTAAATATTATCTCGTCGCAATGTTTTTTATCATTTTTGATCTGGAAGTAATTTTCATTTATCCCTGGGCTGTTCAATTCAAAAAATTATATATCGAAAACGGAATATCCGTATTTGTCTCGATGGTAATCTTTTTAGTTGTATTGGAATTGGGATATTTATACGCTTATAAGAAAGGCGGTTTCAAGTGGGACTAGAAGCAAAATTAAATCAAGAAAGTTTTTTTACTACAACAGTTGATGCTTTAGTCGCATGGTCAAGAGAAAATTCTGTATGGCCCATGCCAATGGGTATTTCGTGTTGTGCTATTGAAATGATGGCCGCCGGTGATCCTAGATATGATATAGCTCGATTTGGTTCTGAGGTTATGCGGTTTACACCCCGTCAGTGTGACTTAATGATCGTCGCCGGTACTGTTACTTACAAAATGTCTCATGTAGTTAAAAAGATTTATGACCAAATGCCCGACCCGAAATGGGTTATAGCTATGGGCGCCTGCACCTCTTCAGGCGGAATGTATAGGTCATACTCTGTAGTTCAAGGCATTGATCAATTTTTACCTGTGGACATTTATGTCGCAGGATGTCCTCCTCGTCCGGATAATTTGCTGAATGCACTTCTTCAAATCCAGGAAAAAATAGGAAAATCAAAGGCGAGAGATTTTAAAGATATTCCTCTACCAACTCTAAACGTTCTACAAAATAATTGATATTATGGAATTAAAAGATTTAATAATTCAAAAACTAAACGATAAATTCAAAGATATTAAGCTTGAAGTTGTTGAATACAGAAATGAATTAACCATTTTATTTGACAAACAGAATGTTGTCGATGTGTGTAAGTTCTTAAAAGATGACGACGATCTCCAGTTCAGGCTTTGCGAAGATATTACTGCTATTGATTGGGCTAAAACGAAAAATCGATTTACAGTAGTATATCATATTTTCTCTCTAAAAAATAATTTTAGACTTTCCTTAAAATCTAATATAGATGAATCAGATTGTAGTATCGATTCAGTATCTTCTGTCTGGCGAACTGCTAACTGGGAAGAGAGAGAGGTGTATGATATGTACGGTATAAAATTCAATAATCACCCGGATCTAAGACGCATGTATATGCCTGAAGAATTTGAATACCATCCTCTAAGAAAAGATTTTCCATTGATGGGAATTACCGGCTCGCTTACACTACCAAAGAAATAATGAAATAATATGCAGAAATTAACTAAAGACGATGTCCATCCTAAAATAATTGAAGCTCTCTTAAGTGCTGATACTAATATTACAATCGAAGATGCGCTTGAAAATGAAATGATCCTAAATATGGGGCCGCAGCATCCAGCCACCCACGGCGTGCTTCGATTACTACTACGCCTTGACGGTGAAACTATTATGGCTTGCGTTCCCGAACTCGGCTATCTTCATAGAGGTTATGAAAAGATGGCTGAAAATATGTCCTATTACGAATTTGTTCCTCATACCGATCGCCTTGATTATCTTGCCCCGCTAGCTAATAATGTAGCCTATGTTCTTGCAGTAGAAAAATTAGCCGGAATTGAAGTACCGCCGCGAGCTCAATATATCAGAATGATGGTTGCAGAGCTTGCTCGTATTGCCTCTCATCTTGTTGCAATGGGCGCACTGGCTATGGATGTCGGAGCTTTAACGATTTTCCTATGGACTTTAAGAGAACGTGAAAAAATCCTTGACATTTGGGATATCCTTTGCGGTGCAAGATTCACAAATAGTTATACGCGCATTGGTGGAGTTGCAAATGATGCTCAACCTGAAGCCCTTGCGAAAGTTAAATGGTTCATCGATCAATTTGATGAAAAACTTGAAGAGTGTGAAAGACTGTTAAATACTAACCGTATTTTTATTGAAAGACTCGAAGGTATCGGAATTGTTTCAGCCGAAGATGCAATTGACTTAGGCCTAACCGGCCCTAACTTACGTGGAAGCGGAGTTGAGTTTGATTTGAGAAGGGCTACTCCTTATCTCTTTTATAATGAAATGGATTTTAAGGTTATTACTCATAAAGAAGGCGACAGCTTAGCACGGTATTTTGTTAGAGTTGATGAAGCTTATGAAAGTGCAAAAATAGTCCGCCAAATCCTTGATAAAATGCCTCAAGGTGAAACGATGGCTAACCAACCAAAAAAAGTTCTTCCTAAAAAAGCAGAAGTTTATTCCAAAATGGAAGAATTAATACATGACTTTATGATTATCAACTTTGGAATCAATCCTCCAGTCGGAGAAATTTACAGCGCAGTCGAAAATCCTAAAGGTGAACTTGGATTTTATTTAGTCAGTAAAGGAGAAGGACATCCGTGGAAGTGCAAAATTCGCTCTCCCTCGTTTGTTAATCTTCAAGCTATTCCTCATTTGGTAAAAGGACGCATGATTTCAGATGTCGTGGCTATAGTTGGAAGTCTTGATCCTGTTATGGGCGAAGCTGATAAATAGGGAACTTAATCATAAACTTGATCTTAAACTTAAACTTATTTTATGGAATTTACATTCACACCAGAAAATCTTAACAGAATAAACGAAGTTATTTCGCATTACCCAGAAAAACGTCCGGCAGTTATGGGAGTCCTCTACATTGCACAGGAACAGAACGGTTGGATTTCCTATGAAGTAATGAAGGAAGTTGCCTATGTACTCGATATGAAGGAAGAAGAAATCTTAGGCATAGTTTCTTTTTATACTATGTATCATGAAAAGCCGGTCGGCAAATTTCATCTCCAGGTTTGTACTAATGTCTCTTGTATGTTAAGAGGCGGGTATAAAATATATGATCATGTTAAAGAAAAATTAGGAATTGAAAACGGTGGAGTTACAGAAGACAAATTGTTTTCATTGGAAGAAGTTGAATGCATGGGATCATGCGGTACAGCTCCGATGATTGCTGTTAATGAAGATTATTTTGAAAATTTAAATATTCAACAAATCGATCAAATTATAGAATCTCTAAAGAATAAATAATGGAAAAGATTGTCCTTCCCGATATAAAAGACCTACATCTAATTGATGTTTACATTCAAAACGGCGGTTATACAGCATTAAAAAAAGCTTTTTCTCAAACACCGGACGACATTATTGACCAGGTAAAAAAGTCCGGGTTAAGAGGCAGAGGAGGCGCAGCTTTTTTCGCTGGTTTGAAATGGAGCTTCATGCCTAAAACTTCAAGCAAACCTAAATATCTTTGTATCAATGGTGATGAAAGCGAACCTGGATCTTTTAAGGATAGACAAATCCTTGAATTCAACCCTCATCAATTAATCGAAGGTACTTTAATTGAAGCTTATGCAATACAAGCTAATGCCGCTTACATTTATATCAGAGGTGAATACCATAAATGGATTAAACTTCTCGAAAAAGCTTTAGCTGACGCTTATGAATATGGGTTTGTAGGCGATAAGATGAAGGAAAAATTAGGTGGCAATTATTCTGTCAATATTTATGTCCATAAAGGAGCGGGAGCTTATATTTGCGGAGAAGAATCTGCTTTAATGAATTCCATTGAAGGCAAGCGTGGTTATCCTCGTGTGAAACCGCCGTTCCCGGCTCAAAATGGTTTGTGGGGTTGCCCGACTACAATTAACAACGTTGAAACTGTTGCCAATGTCCCTCCTATAATAAATAAAGGCTGGGAATGGTTTTCCAAAATCGGGGAACCTAAACACCCCGGCACAATTCTATATGGCTTAAGCGGGCACGTTAATAATCCGGGAATTTATGAATTGCCCTCGGGAACTTTATTAACTGATCTGATATACAAATACGGCGGCGGTGTCCCCGGTAATAAAAAAATTCTGTGCGTCATCCCTGGCGGCTCTTCTATGCCTCCCTTGCGCGGAGAGCAGATTGAGGGAATTAAAATGGATGCCGAATCACTTAAAGCTGCAGGCACATCTATCGGAACTGCCGGAATTATCGTAATGGACGAAGACACTGACTTGGTGCAAGTTCTTGCACGCATTGCAAAATTTTATTATCATGAAAGTTGCGGACAATGCACCCCTTGCCGAGAGGGAACTGGTTGGATGCTAAAATTATTGAATAGAATTGCCAAAGGCGAAGGTTCAACTCACGACCTTGATTTGCTTATCTCTGTTGCAAGCAATATTGAAGGGAATACAATTTGTGCTCTTGGCGAGGCTGCCGCCTGGCCTGTCAGATTTATGATTACGAGATTTAGAGATTATTTTGAAACTTGCGTAAGCAGAGAAGTGACCATACCGGTTGCTAATAAAGTTCATTCATTACGACATACGGAATACCCACTGGCTCCGATTAAAGATTAAAAGTGTAATACTCCATTTCTCCACAAGTCACAATTTTTTATATCTTTATTTTGCTGCAAAATTCCTCAGATTAACTTTTTTCTTTCCTTTTTATTCGACTTAATTTTCAATATATTTGCAAGTCAAAAATCCTCAAATGTTTATAGATGGGAATTATGGTAAATCTAAAATCATTAAACAGCGAACAAAGAAAAGCAGTAGAATACGACAGTGGTCCCGAAATGATTGTTGCCGGTGCCGGTTCTGGAAAAACCCGCGTTCTTACTTTCAAGGTTGCCTATTTAATTGAAAATGGCTATGAACCTGAAAGCATCTTATCATTAACTTTTACCAACAAAGCTGCCAACGAAATGAAAGCAAGAATCCGAGAATTAGCCGGTATAAAAGCCGACAAAATTTGGATGGGTACCTTCCATTCCGTATTTGCAAAAATTTTACGAATTGAAGCAGCCAACATTAACTACAAAAGTAACTTCTCCATTTACGATGCGGAAGATTCGCATTCGCTTGTCTCTAACATAATTTCAAATTTTGAAATAAATCTTGACAGCGTTACTCCGAATTCAGTAAAGCATAGAATTAGCTTTTTGAAAAACCACATGATTTTTCCTAAAGAGTATCGGGCGAATCATGTTAAGTCTTTTATCGAAGAAAAGATCGCTGATATCTTTGAGGAGTATCAGAAAAGATTAATCGAAAATAACGCAATGGATTTTGAAGACCTTCTTCTGAAACCGATTGAAATGTTTAACTCCAACGAGAAGATTCTTCAAAAATATAAAAAGAAATTCGGATATCTATTGGTTGATGAATTTCAGGATACAAATAAAGCACAATATGAGTTGCTAAAGTTATTGGTTACCAGAGAGGGGAAGATTTGTGTTGTAGGCGATGATGCGCAGAGTATCTATAGCTGGCGCGGTGCTAACATTGGTAATATGCTTGACTTTGAAAAAGATTTCCCGAAACATAAAATCTTTAAGCTTGAACAAAATTACCGGTCGACTAAAAACATCTTATTAGCTGCGGATTCGGTTATTAAAAATAATAAAGACCAAATTATTAAAACTCTGTGGACTGAAAATAATGACGGCGAATTGCTGACATTAATTAAATGCTCAGATGAAAAAGACGAAGCTTACCAAATAGCAAAATTTATTAAACATGAAATCTCTAAAAAGAAATTATCCCTGAAAGATTTTGCGATCCTATACCGCACTAATGCACAGTCAAGAGCGCTTGAAGATATTTTCCGGAAGGAACGGTTGCCGTATAGAATTATCGGCGGCGTTGAATTCTACAAAAGAAAAGAAGTGAAAGATATTATTGCTTACCTTCGTATAATTTCAAATCAAAATGATGAAGAGAGTCTGCTGCGAATTATGAATTTCCCCCAAAGAGGAATCGGCAGCACTACTATAAAAAGAATGATTGCCTTTGCAAGAAAGCTTGATCTTAATTTGTACGATACTATGGCAAGAGTATTTGAAGTTATCGACATAAAAGAAAGAATTCAAAAAAACGTTAAGCAATTCCGGCTATTGATTGAAAAATATATAGGACTAAAAGATAAACTTTCGGTAGGCGAGCTTTCCCGCGCGCTCGTCGACGAGCTAGGTGTTCTAAGAATATTTAAAGAAGAAAATACTCCCGAATCTATGTCACGGTGGGAAAATATAAATGAATTACTTTCTGCATTAAGTGAATTTTCAAATTCTAACAAAGATGCCAAACTGGAACAATTTCTTGAAGATGTTTCTTTGGTCTCAGATGTCGATAATTATAAAGAAGGTATGAATGTAGTTACTTTTATGACCGTTCACAGCGCAAAAGGATTAGAGTTTCCGATAGTATTTATCTCCGGTTGTGAAGAAGACATTTTCCCGCTTTCAAACAGATTTAGTACTGATGCATCACTTGAAGAAGAGCGCAGGCTATTTTACGTAGCCGTTACTCGCGCAAAACAAAAAGTTTATTTGCTCCATGCAAGGTCGAGATATAGATTTGGAGAAGTTGCATATCAAAGCAGATCGAGGTTTATCGATGAACTTAACCCGGCCGCTTATACAGAATTGAACGGTGGTATCGGAAGAAAATCGTCTATCCGTAAATCAAAAAAAGAAATATATTATGAATATTTCGAAAATGTAAGCTACGAAAGTTTCGACCAGGATAATAAAACGTTGCGCCCGGGAAGCCGCGTTATGCACGATAAATTCGGTCTGGGAAAAGTTACCCAAGTAGTCGGTGTTGGCGATCAACAAAAAGCTACCGTGGTTTTTGAAGGCAACAATGTCAAACAATTAATGTTGAAGTTTGCAAAACTAAAAGTACTGTAAAGTTTTATTCTTAAATAGTATTTGCCATCCCGATAAGGATAGTGTCGTTCCGGCGAAAGCCGGAACGACACCCTTAATCTTTGCACAAACCCCAAAGTAAAACCTGCACCTTTCAAAAATCAATTTTCATACAAAAAAACATTTCGTAAATTTCAATAAATTAAGTTATATTAATTTAGACCGAAAATTAGAATAGTAATTTCCTGATCAATGAAATATTTCCATATAGAGAGTAAATCAAGAAATTGGTTTGTTCAAAATATTTCATCAATATTTTAACAGATTGTAAATATTCAAGGAGTTAAAAAAATGTCTATTGCACCAAAAAAATTAGCTATATTAGTCGGGGGAGGACCTGCTCCGGGAATCAACAGCGTTATTGGCGCTGCGACCATCAGAGCCGCTATGGAAGGGATTGAAGTGCTTGGTATAAAGGATGGCTTCAAATGGATTATGGATGGCGATATTTCGCACATTAAGGAATTAAATATCCAAAACGTAAGCCGAATTCATTTTAGAGGCGGGTCTTATATCGGAATCGCACGAAATAATCCTACTAAAGATAAAAAACTTTTAGAAAACACAGTTACATCTTTACTTAGACTAAACGTTGATAAATTAATTACTATCGGCGGCGATGACACTGCTTTTAGCGCATTAAAAGTCGATGAGATGGCTGCGGGAAGAATTAAGGTCGTTCACGTTCCTAAAACAATAGATAACGATCTTGATCTGCCTCATGGAATTCCTACTTTTGGTTTTCAGACAGCTCGGCATATCGGAGTTGAACTTGTGAAAAACTTGATGGTGGATGCTCAAACAACTTCACGCTGGTACTTTGTAGTTTCTATGGGAAGAAAAGCAGGGCATTTAGCGTTGGGCATTGGAAAAGCAACCGGTGCTACTATCACACTTATTCCTGAAGAGTTTCCGGGAGAAGAGATCCGTCTTTCTCATATGGTTGACGTTTTAGTAGGCGCAATTATTAAACGCCTAAGCTATGGCAGGACCGACGGCGTTGCTATTCTTGCTGAAGGGTTGGTGGAACACTTAAACCCGAAAGATTTAGAATCTCTAGTCAATATTGAAAGAGATGCTCATGATAATATAAGAATAGCCGAAATTAATTTCGGAGAAATATTAAAATATAAAGTTCAAGAACGGTTAAAAGAATTTAACCTGAAAGCAGCTATTGTGGCAAAAAATATCGGCTACGAATTAAGATGTGCAGATCCAATTCCTTATGATATGGAATACACCCGTGACCTTGGATTTTCTGCAGCCCAATTTATTCTATCCGGCGGTACCGGTGCAATGGTGTCTATTCAAAACGGGCATTTTGTCCCGATGTATTTTAAGGATATCCTTGATCCTGTTACTAAAAAAACAAAAGTGAGAATGGTAGATCCTGCTTCAGAATCATTCTATATTGCGCGTAGATACATGCTGCGCTTAAATTTAGCAGACTTCGAAGACCCGCATGAATTAGCTAAATATGCAGCAACTTGCAGAATCTCTTTGGAAGAATTTAGAAAACAATTCTATTATCTTATGGAAAATGATTTGCTTTATAAAAACTTGCAGGATGGGAAAATAAAATTGGCAGCTGTTGAAACAAATGATGCTCATAAACCAGTAAAAAAAGAAACTTATAAAGAGCAAGACATGGAAAATGGTAATGGATTGATTTAATCTTTATAAATATTTGGCTAAAACGTAAAGACTAAATTTATGAGAACTTTCCGAATGCTTTGTCTCCGGACTTGTAAATAAGACGTGCTTTGATTATATTTTATACATGGGTCCTCTCTAAAAAGCTGAAATACTCAAAATATCATTCCCTCGAAAGCGAGGATATAAGTTTCTAAAGAGTGAAATTAGTAACTCCTTTTATCGAATTTAATTACCTCTTGTCGCATATAGGGACTTATGGTAGAATAATATTTAGATATTAAAGAATTTGTTTGCATATTGATAATACGTTTTTTGGACTATAGTAAATTAATTATATCCTATTTCATCATATCATTTATTTGCCGTCAATTATTTGAGTATAAAATAATTGTACGGTAACTGAAGTGAGAACAAATGACAATAATGAGGTTAATATGAAGTACAAGAATATACTTTTTAAGTTACTTTTTATAATTTTTATGGGTGGGTTATTATCCGCAGCTCTGGCGCAACCAGCTGTCCCTACACTTTTAATTCCCGCACAATATTCGACAAGCGTTTCTATTTCACCATATTTTGTGTGGGATTCTACAGCTGGAGCTGTCCAATGGCAACTGGAAATATCTACTGATAGTACATTCGGGACGATAAATTTCACATCCAGTACTATTCCTGACACATTTTATACTTACGTTGGCCCATTGAATGCAGGGACTAAATATTGGTGGCGTGTTGCATCGTCTAATGGATTTAGTAGTTTGGGTTATTCATCACCATTTAGCTTTACCACTAATTATGTCCCAACTGCAACCTCATTAAATATAACAGGTTCCCTTACTGTAGGCTCTACTTTAACAGGAAATTATACTTATTCTGATGCTGATGGAGATTTACAAGGTGCGTCTACATTTCAGTGGTATAGAGCGACAGACGCTTTAGGAACTGGAAGTACTGCTATTGCGGGAGCAACTTCACAGACTTATACTTTAGTACATGCTGATTCCTCATTTTATATCTCATTTCAAGTAGTCCCGGTCGCATTAACAGGTTCATCACCTGGTGCTGCTGTTTTATTAAGTACCTATAGTGGTCCAATAACTGGTTTTGTAGTTTCAGCACCAACAGTACCTGTATTAGGATATCCCCCAGACAGCACATGGAGAATGCCGGATAGTTTAACCTTTACCTGGTCAAATCCTGGCGGGCAAGATTCATCATTTGAAATTCAAATCACTCAGGATCCCACTTTCTATTCTGTAGAAATAGATTCAGCCGGTATTACGGGTACTTCATATACTGTTATTCATTCTCTCCTATTAGGAGGTAGTGCTTATGATCATTATTATTGGAGAGTCCAAGGTAGAAATTCAAAAGGAAGAAGTACATGGACCTCACCACATATTTTCAACGTAACAATTAATGGGGTTAAAGGACCACAGGTCCCGCATCTTGATTGGCCAATTGATTCTTCAGATGTATATAATGATACTACCAAACTGGTATGGAATTATGTTTATGCAGATTCTTCACTTGTCTTTGATGTTACAATTGCTAGAGATTCCGGATATACAAGAGATGTACATTATTATACCGGCATTGACTCAACTTCGCTTCTTGTAGATACCCTTATTAGTGATTCAACTTACTACTGGAAAGTTCGTTCCAGAGATTATATTCATCCTGATACATCAAATTATTCAGCCAGTGCTATATTCCATGTATCGCAATCAAGCACTCTGCCTGTCTTAGCCTGGCCGATTGGCGGTGGTAGTGTTTATCAAATTAGCCAAACTTTCTCATGGTATCTAAATGGGATTGCGCCAGGAATTACCTTTGATTTTATTCTATCAAGAAACGCAGATTTATCCAGTCCTGATACTATCAAGACCGGATTAAGTACCAGATTTGTAACTTATTACAATTTAAGATCTGGGCATACGTATTACTGGCGAGTCGTTTCAACAATTCCGGGTGGACATAAAGATAGTTCTGCAATAGCCACTTTTGTTGTTGTTCCGAATGCAGGTCCAGTTCCCCCAACATTAGGCTGGCCGGTTGGTGGTGATTCTGTTTATACTAATACTCCAACCTTAGTATGGTCTATAAACTCTACCGGACTAGGCCTGAGTTATGATGTTCAATATTCTCTTAGTAAAGCAAATTTAAGTTCATCGCCGGTTTATAATACTTCAAATCTTTATTATTCCGTCGCTAGTCCTCTTTTGAGTGATACTATGTATTACTGGCAGGTAAGGTCTAAAAACGGAACAGACAGTTCTGCTTATTCAGGTGTTGACAGTTTTATGGTTGCTGCCGGAAGCGGTAATCCAGTTATTCCAATTCCATCTGCTCCAATACATGGTGATAGTGTACATTCTAATTATCCAACTTTCTCATGGTACTTAAATGTTGCTTCAGCTGGATTAGTTTATGACATAAGATATGCCCGTACATTAAGTGGTCTTAGTTCAGCTACAATTGTTCCTGGAGGTAGCGGTAATTCTTATACTAATATTACTCCATTACCGGTTGATACAATATATTTTTGGCAGGTTAGGTCAAGATCAGCTAACGATACTTCCAATTTCTGTAACCCTGATAGTTTTTGGGTAGTAACAGGAAGTGGAAATCCAATAACACCAATTCCTTCATGGCCTACTGGCGGAATTACAGTTGAACCGAATCCGCCTGTTCTTAATTGGTATTTGAATGCATCTCCACAGGGATTAAAGTATAAAGTTCAATATACAACGGATAATAGTTTTGGCACATATACTGAACACTCAGGCATTGATACAAATTCCTATCAAATACCTTCTGCTTTACCTATTGGAGTTACTTATTATTGGAGGGTATTGTCCTACAATACTACAACCGGTGATTCTTCTGGCTGGTCTCCAATCGAAAACTTTGTTACTCCTGCATTTTTAAGCGCAGCAGTCCCTCATGTTGCAAGTCCAATTAACGGTGTTAAATTGCAGGCTACTCGCCCTATGCTTACCTGGTATGTACCGACGGTTGATACAAGTATTACTTCTTATGATGTGCAGTATTCTACAAGTTCTGATTTCTCAAATGCGGTTACAATTTCTAACTTAAGTAAAACTAATCAAGTTATTAGTTCTCTTCAGCCGGGACAATTGTACTATTGGAGAGTTAGATCATCTGCAGGTAATGGCTCAACATCTTCATACTCATATTCCGGTAATTTCTATTCTGCCGGCGTAACCGAAGTCAAGAATGACCAGGTAGTTCCATATACATTTAAAGTTGAACAGAATTATCCGAATCCTTTTAATCCTTCAACTCAAATCAGGTATTCTATACCAAAAGGATCAATGGTAACTCTAAAGATTTATAATATGCTTGGACAATTAATCAACACATTAGTAGACGAGCGAAAAGTAGCTGGTGCATACTCAGTCCAATGGAACGGGGATAATTTCCATGGTCAACCTGTTGCCACCGGAGTGTATATCTATCGAGTAACAGCTGGGGAAAATGTAGCTGTTAAGAAAATGATTCTACTAAAATAGACGTACATATTTTTATTTAGAATAAGCAAAAAAAACGTCAGACAAATAAGTAATTGTCTGACGTTTTTGTTTTATAAAAAACTTTTCCAAGCATTATCTTATCGAATAACCCCCGTCTATGACAATATTGGAGCCGGTAATCCATTTTGATTCTTCACTAAGTAAAAACATTAAAAGATTAGAAATATCTTCCAATGAACCAATTCCAAGAGGATGTAAAAGCTTTATAGTTTCAAGCTTGCCCGGATAACGGGCTTCTATAGCATCGGTCATTTCTGTCGGGAGCCATCCCGGAGTTATGGTATTTACGCGAATATCCTTAATCGCAAGTTCTACAGCCATTGACCTAGCTGCACCAATCACAGCGCTTTTTGCAGCCGAGTATGCCGTAAAACCTACTTCTCCCTTTATGCCTGCAACCGAAGCTATAATTACATGCGAACTCTTTACGGCAGATAATTTTTGGGAGGATAATATTCTAATCAACTCAATTCCGGCATAAAGACTCGTCTTAATAATATTTTCTGCATCTTTCCAATTAAAAGCGCGAAGAGGAGTAAACTTATTTATTCCCGCAGCAAACACTTCCGTCAATCTTTCCTTTTTTTCCAAATTTTTCCAATTCAATTTTTAAAGTACTGAAATCGTTAACATCAATGACCGCAGTAAAAATATTTCCAGGAAAATTATCCTTTAATGCATCTAGACGCTCTTTCCTGCGCCCAATTGCAGAACTTGAGCTCCATGTCCTACCAGATCTAAAGTAACTTTTTTGCCTATTCCTGAAATTGCACCAGTGACGCCAAATCTCTTTACATCAAATTTAAACTGTATCGCCAGTGACTTATTCTCTGAAGTATAAAAAAATTAAAATGATATTTCTCACAAAAAAATATATTATAGTAGTTAGATTAACAAACAAAATTATTTTATATATTTATAAATCTGTTATTTTGATATTTAGTCTTAAAATGATAAATCATTCTCAAAATTATTCTAAAATGAGGCAATATTCTTTGATAAAGAGCATATTATCAAGTGGTATAATTATTGAGATTCTTAACTATTAAATTTTAATTTAATAGTATTATGCTGCCGTTCTAAAATATTTTAACCAATTAAAATTAAGAAATTTATAAAATTTTTATGTTTAAGTAATTAAGGAACCTAATATTATGCACTCACAAAACCAGAAAAACAAACCAGTTATTTTAATAGCTCTAACAATTGTCTTTGTAATACTACTTTCTCATTTCCTTAGCGGTGTAAATATTTTAGGTTATTCAGTTAAACCTGTTGATTTATTTATGGATATTGAACCTGATTCCCTGATAAGCTATAATAATTTAAATAAGGTCAATTTCTTAGACTATACATTCTCAAAATTATTTCCGGATCAAAATAAGAAACTGCATGTAGAGGCGTTAACCGGAAGTATTTCACTTGATTTAATCCGTTCATTAATAGATGGCGAACATAAAAACAGACAAGCTGCTAATCTTTCTTCAGAAACAGAAGAATATCAAGTACCTCCGACAAATAATGTCCCAATTACCGGAAATGTTTCTCAAATGAAATATTTTTTTGATGCATTAAAAAAATCCGGTTCGGAAAAAATAAGAATTGCTCATTATGGGGATTCCGGCGTTGAAGGGGATGCAATTACAGCAAACATTAGAGAGGATTTTCAGCAAAAGTTTGGCGGAAAAGGTGTAGGTTTCCTTTCTATAACTTCCCAGGATATTACTTTTAGAACGACTACTAAAGAGTCCTTCTCAAATAATTGGAGCTCGTCTTCAGTCGTTACAGGTAATCCGAAAAATATGCCGCTTGGTATAAATGGCGAACTAGCAATTCCTCAGGGAGAAAGTTGGGTAAATTATCAAACAACCAATTGGATGCCTTATTTAAGGTCGTTTAACATGGCAAGAGTATTTTATAGTAACGCAAAACCGTCAACCGTGTATTATTCTTTCAATAATAATAGTAATCAAAGTGCAATTTTGCAGCCTGGTAATACATTAAAAGAACTAAAATTAACAGCTCCCGGAGGAAGTGCTGAAGCCTTTAAGTTAACCACAACTTTTGCAAACCAGGCATATTTTTATGGTGTAAGCCTTGAGGACGGCAACGGGGTATATGTAGATAATTTTCCATGGCGTGGTAATACCGGCTTAGGGTTTACCAACATTCCTGAATCTTCTTTTATTCAGTTTGGGAATATGCTTAATTACAAATTGATAATTCTTGAATTTGGAGCAAACGAAACAAGTTTTAG
>JAKBMG010000220.1:20961-33797 GCA_021831685.1 Bacteroidota bacterium
AACACATGGTATGAAAATCAAATGGTCAAAGTAATAAATAATTTGAAAAAAGCCTTCCCCCAAACAAGTATTCTTTTAGTTGGAGTAGGGGATAGAGGCATTAAAAGAGGAACTCGATTTATTACCGACCCGAATGTTCCCCTATTATTAAAAGTTCAGCAAGATATTGCAAATAGAACCGGAATTGCTTTTTGGAATCTTTTTGAAGCTATGGGAGGTTATGGAGCAATGGAAAAATGGGTAAACGCTAACCCACCTCTAGCATTAATGGATTATACACACCCATCATGGCAGGGTTCGGCTAAGTTAGGTGATATGATTGCAAATGCGATTTTACAGACTTATTATAATTATAAATAGTTTACTTTATTTCTTATTGATTTAATTATGGAGAAAAAATGGTTTCTGAGAGATTACGAAAAATCATTCTAAATGAGTTAAAACTTGACGGTTTTGATTTACATGATGAAACAACCGCAAATCAGGTTCCAGGTTGGGATTCATTCAATCATATAAACGTTATATTGGCAGTTGAAAAAGATTATAACATCCGTTTCAAAGGATTGGAAATACTCAAAGTGAAAAATATAGGTGAACTTCAAAAGTTGGTTGATTCTAAATTGCAGTAACATTGCTTTCACATTTAAATTTAACAATATCGGGCGAGAATAAATGCTTTGTTTTATAAATTTTAACCATATCCTTCAGTATATTGATTTTAATAAAGTCCAACAGCTTTTTGTTTACGATCCAACCGATCAACTTTTTTTCAGCACAAGCTTTTTTCTCTTTTTCTTCTTTGCGCTTTTAATTTTTTACCGAATCTTTTCAAAGAAAAAAAATCTTAAAATATATACTATCATTTTTTTCTCGCTCTTTTTCTATTATAAAAATTCCGGCTATTTTTTCCTTCTTCTTTTTGCATCTACTTTTATCAATTTTTATTTCGGTAGTTGGATCTTTAAGGCGAAAACCCATTGGTTGAAAAAGTTTTTATTTATTTCAGTGATTATTATCGACTTAGGTTTGCTTGTCTATTTTAAGTACACAAATTTTTTCATCCAAATTATTAATGGAGTTGCTTCTGGAAATATTCAATTGCTAAATATCATTCTTCCTATTGGAATTTCATTCTATACATTTAAAGCAATGAGCTATGTGATTGAAATTTTTATTGAAACGATGGAACCGACTAATAGTTTAAGGGACTTTGTTTTATATATGTATTTCTTTCCCAATATTCTTGCAGGTCCGATTGACAGAGCTGTAGCTTTTCTTCCTCAGATCGCAGGGGAAATGACCGCTTCGAAGGAGGATATTGGAAGAGCAGTTTTCCTAATTATGTCCGGCTTATTTAAGAAAGCTGTAATTGCAGATTATATAGGGCTGAATTTTGTTGATCGTGTTTTCCAAGTGCCGCTAAGATTTACAGGCGTTGAAAATCTTTTAGCTTCTTATGCTTACACTATTCAACTATACTGCAATTTTTCCGGCTATACAGATATGGCTCTCGGAATAGCGGCGCTGCTTGGATTTAAATTGATGGATAATTTCAACATACCTTTCCTTGCTACCAGCGTTGCCGATTATTGGAGAAGATGGCATATTTCATTATCAACCTGGCTGCTAGATTATTTATTCAAACCATTACAAATGAGTTTTAGAAGGATGAGGATTTACGGAAGCGCACTCGCTATCTTCATTACATTTCTACTTGTCGGGTTTTGGCATGGTGCTAATTGGACATACTTGGTTTTCGGATTATTCCACAGCACTTATCTTGCTGTTTCACTTCTTACACAAAAATTTAGAAAAGCCTTTTATGATAAAGTCCATTTGACAGGGACCAAATTCTTAAAAGCTTTCCAGATATTCATTACTTTCCATTTACTTCTAATTACAGCAATAATTTTTCGCTCAGATTCACTTCGGACAGCACGCGATGTATTTCATCAGATATTCAGATATTTTCACGGAGTGGTCTTTTTCCAGTGGGTTGAAGGCTACACTCAAGTTTTTGTTTTGATAATGCTAGGATATATTCTGCACTTTATTCCCAAATCTGTTGATAACAAAATTAAGAATATAATTACTGCATCTCCCGTTTATGTCCAGGCTTTTTTATTGGCTTTGATGATATTAATCGTTGTTCAAGTTGAATCTGCTCAGTTACAGCCGGTAATATATTTTAATTTTTAACTAATAAACTTAATTTACGCATCATTTATAATATTGGTCTTCCGTTAGGTTGGCTTGCTGGCAGGTTATAAAACTGCGGTGACTTAATAGACTAATTTCTTCCATAATTCCAACATTCCTTTACTTCAAAGCGAAATCATAAATAAGGTTAGTATTCTAATACTTAAATTTCTAAAATGAAGCATCATAAAAAAAAATTCATCATTTGGACAACTTAGGCTAAAAATTCTTTTTGCCGGAGTCTCTTCGACTTTATTTATTTCAATTTTGTGTTTTTTTGTTTTAGTTGACTAATGCGGCATTGCATCCTCCTAAAATTAAAGTGTTAGAAAAATAGTAAAAATGCCGCAGATTTTTTCACCAGATTCAGAGGTACTTCGTGACTCTGAATCATTCCCTTTTCTCTCTATTAGTAATCTCTCTCACTATTTTGGGTAGCAATATACTCTGATTTCCATTTTGTTGATGTATTGAATTATATGTGACAATCCGCACTCGGTATTTAGTTAGCATTCAACCAGTAAAAGAATACTTGATTGACTTTGTTTTATATCTAATTTTTTCTTTACTTTTGTTCATCAGGTTAGTGGTGTTTTGTTTGTATATTTTTTGTTTATATCAACTCTAAAATATACAAATAACACTGCTTTTCCTGCTTTTTATTTTAGATTTTTGAGCTAAAATTAAATATTTAACTAATTTTGGGATAAATAATTTTTTCATTATTGAAATAAAATTTCAAAGGCTACAATGAATATTGAAGAATTTTTAATCAAATTTGAAACATGTTTTGAAGGAATTGAAACGAGGACAATTTTAAGTGAAACGCAATTTCGAAATTTAGAATCTTGGGATTCACTTACAGCTTTAACGTTATTGGCAATGATTGATTCAGATTATGATGTTGCAATTTCCGCAAATGAATTAAGGATGTGTAACAAAGCTTCCGAAATTTTTGATTTGATTAAGAAAAAGAAAATTTAGTAAAATATGGCAACACAATACGTAGATAATGTCAAAAACAGCGGCAACTCTGCAGTATACCTAAAAACAAAATATCTAACTTGGATTATGAGTTGTTATCTTTTAAAGAACGATTGAAGTATTCACTTTTTTGCGGAGAAGCTCTGTATTCTGATTTGGTTAAGGGGATTGGCTCGACTGTTTCCCCAATGCAGAAGTACATAATGTTTATGGCCCAACGGAGGTAACAATTTTTTGTCTTTCTTATCCGCTTCCGCAGGACAAAACAAAAATTAAAAGTTTCAATGGAATAGTTTGCATCGGGAAACCTATTTTTAGAATGGAATCAATATTATCCGATGAGGAAAATAGTTTAATTCCCAGTGAAGGAAAAAACGAATTATGTCTAGCTGGAGATCAATTGACCAGTGGCTATTTAAATAATCCCGAGAAAAATAAGGGATCATTTTTTGTTCTAAATGAAAATTCAACATCAAGAAGATTTTGTAGAACAGGTGATATTTCTATTATCGACGAAGACGGCGACTTTATGTATTGCGGGAGAAAAGATAATCAAGTAAAAATTCAAGGGCTTCGAATTGACCTTGGAGAGATTGAACATCATGTAAGAAATTTTACTAAAGTAACCAATGTTTTTGCCGTTCCGGTTGAAAAAAAATCAGGTGGCCTCCAGATATATTTATTTATCGAAAATGTTATCGGCAACTATAAAGAAATAAATGAATATTTAAAAACTAAAATTCCACATTACATGCTGCTAGCTAATATAACATCAATATCAAATCTTCCTTTGAATTCAAATGGAAAGATTGATAGAAAATCGTTAATAAAAATTGCGGCAAATTTAGAGGAGTAAAGAATGATTGAAAATTTATCTATTCGTCAAGCAACTATTAATGATATAGATTTTATTATTGAAACAATAATTGAAGCTGATAAAGGCGGTACTGATATAATCAGCGCATGTAACATACTAAATATTTCAGAACAAAAGTATAAAAAAATATTAACAAATATTTTAACTGAAAATATTGAAGGTCAAGAATACAGTTTGTCCGGTTTCCTCAAAGCAGAAATTGATGCAAAGCCAGTCGGTGCGTTAGGTTCGTGGATTGAAGGAGCGGCTGGTGTTTCAAGCTATATTCTTTACAGTAATATTTTGCTAAATTATTTGGAGAGGGAAAAAATTCCGGAGGTTTTATCGAAATTTAAAATTACAAAAGAAATAAGTTTTAAGAGAGAAGAAGGTGCAATTCAATTTGAATACGGTTATGTTAAAGAAGAATTCAGAAGAAGAGGGATTTATACTAAGTTAATGATAGAAAGCTTGAAAAAACATTATTTAGAAAATAAATCTATCCACAAGACACAAGGAATTTGTTATAGAAAAAACTATAAATCAGTTAATGCAGCTTTAAAACTAGGATTTAATATAGCTGAGTCAAAGATATCTGGAGATGAGGGGCTTAAAAAAATATTCCCATATAACGAAAAAGTTCTTTTAGAAATGAAAAAGGGGGAAATGGATAAAGTATCAGAGATGTGAACTTAAGATTCAACTAACTCAAAGAGACCGAAATTTTTATTATAAAGCCACGCAATTTTCTTGTTATTAAAAGCCACAGCTACAACAGGTTTTGCAATACAATGAAATCCATTCTCTCTAGCTATAACTATGGATTCATTTATGTTCGGAACGCTAAAACATAAATGATAGATATTTTGACCTTTATTTAAATAACCATTTACCGGCGAACTGTCTTCAAGCGGTTCAACAATTTCGATTTTAATTCCGTTTATAACAATGAAAGCAACTTTAACTTTTTGAATCGGGTCTGTGTAAATTGCAACATCCGGATAATATTTTTCAATTGATTTTATGACGAATCCGATATGTTCCAGCTTAGCGTTGCTTCCAAAATAGTTATACTGTCTTTCTTTGTTTTCATTCTTTTGCATAATCTTCAATAATTATTTTTTATTTCAATTTGAGTAATTTCCGGGAAAGGACTTAGAAAGTCCCACACAAAAGAATTTTCTTCTTGAATAAAAAAGAAACCCGATTTTTCTTTCCAAAAATCAAAGCAAGGTTTGTTTTTAGGTGTATGTGAAAATTTAGCAATAATTTTTTCAATACCATTATTTATTGAATAATTAATTACATTAATTAACATTACTTCTTCAATTTTTCTTCCCATTACTCTGCAGCTTAAAAGGAAATCTGCTATTAGTGCGGTTTTGTTTTCAATTTCTAAACTAATTATTCCAGTGAGTCCCGAATCGCTGAATTTATCAGAAACTCTTATTGTCCATAGCTTATGATTATTCTGATTAGCCCATTGTATAAGTTCACTTTCGCCTAACCTTCTTGTTGTCAGATTCATTTGATTTGTTTTATTAAATAGTTGCGCCGCTCTTTGTATGTTCTGATTATTTAATTCTTCAATTGTAACTATCGTCTTTAAAGACTTAAGCCAGTCTTCAAGAGAATTCAATTCTGTTTTTAATTTTTGTCTTTCATTATCAGCCAAATACAGATTTGTTCTTTCTAAATCTTCCTTTGTTGGGTTAATTACGTCAAAACAATTTAGTTGGTTCAAAGCTTTAGTATATTCCATTACATTTTGAGGAAGCTCAGGAACACATATTTCTGGTAGCGACTCTCTAACTCTAGCTCTTTCAACTGGATTATCATCGAGAAAAACAGCCGCTTGTGGACCAAGATTTATCTTCTTTAGAAGGTTTTGAATATTTTTTGATTTATCATCCCAATTTATTTCCCATCCAACGAAGTCTTCTTTTTTTAAAACCATTTCTGGATGTTTGGAAATAGCTTCCAATGCTACAGATTCTTCATTCTTACTAACAACTGCTAGTATAATGCCCCTATTTTTTAAAGCCTTTAAACCTAATTGAAATTCAACAAAAGATTCACCTATAAAATCATGACCACCCAATCTTAAATTTTCCCATCCGACATCTCCTACAATGCCGCCCCACAAAGTATTGTCAAGATCTAAGATTATAATTTTTTTAGATTCTCCGCTAATTGTTTTTATCGCGGATTTTAATTCCCGCATTGCTTGTTTAAATACAATATTGTCAAAAGGGATTTTGCTAAGGAACCATAATTTGGAATTGTAAGCATCTTTACCTGCAGCATCAACCCATTTTTGAGAATCAAGTATAAATATATTCTTAAAGTCATTAAAATTATCTGATAATCTTAAATTCATTCTCATAAGATTATTTGAAATTCCTAGATTATTTTTTAGATCAAGTATTCCCCATCCTCTATTGTAATATGGCATATTCCATGAAGCAACAAATAAGAATTTCAAAGTCTTAGAAAAATTAATAACTGCTCTACAAAATTCGTCTACTTCATTTATTATAACAGAAGTAGGAATTAATTGACCATTAATCAATTTATTGAAGCTATCTATTACGGCTTGAGGTTGCACCCATAAAAATCCAAAATCATAATTATTATTTTCTTTATTATCAAGTAAGACATTTAGAACTTGCCCGTAAGGAGCTTGGATAGTTCTAATTTCAGGGGATTCGCTATCGTTCTCTAAAATATTAATATAATTCTGTAGATTAAAATTCGATACGAAAATTCCCGAATATTCTTTTTGCATTGGCATTTTAAAATAGAGAGAACTTATTGTTTATATATATATATTGTAGTTGCTGTATGGAAGAGTAACTGTTTCAATTCCTTTTATAGCAAAAGAAATATTTTTTACTTCATTTATCAATCTTGCTGCAATGGTTTCTTCTTCAAACATATTTTGGAATGAACAATTATCATCAACAGCAATATGAATAATCTTCATATCCTCAGTAGTATCTCTAAAATAATGCGCAATCCCTAAAACAATTCCGGAATAATTTTTATCATCAAAAGCATATAAGTATTGAAATGATTTTATTTTTTCGAATGTGAAGTGAATATGATTTTCAATAATCTCAATGTGTGGAATGCCATAAACTTCTATCGACTTTTCTATCTTATCATGATATCGTATTTGATTCTTATTAAAGAAGAAAATTCTTTCAATATCACTTTTGTACTTTACATGTAATTTAGAGTTAAAGAATATCTCTTGCATTATTATCTGTTAATATTTAAAAAGATTCTTGATTCAACAAATCCACAATATAATCGGCAAAAGTATTTACAGTTCTAAAAGGCGAAGAATTCTTCGGCAAAGATGTGCCGTCTGCTAAGGTTAAACTTTTGCCATATTTTAATTCAATCTCTGTCTCTGTAGAAACCATCAAGTTCACCAAACCTAATGAATCAATTACTCCGTTATTTCCATATAATTCTGCATTCTCTCTTTTACTTATATCAATTTTATTTTTTAATTGTTCATTCAATTCTGCGCACGTTTTTAAAATAATTTTGATAATTTCTTCTTTCATAATGTAATCTTTAATTTATTGAATAACCGCCATCAATTATAATATTAGCACCTGTAATCCAACTGCTTTCATTGCTTAATAAAAATAAAACTAAATTTGATATATCTTCAACATTTCCAATTCCTAAAGGATGCTTCTTAATTATTGATTCAATCCCATCAGGATAAAAATTTTCCATTGTATCGGTTAGTGCCGTTTTTACTACTCCCGGTGAAATCGAATTAACTCTAATTTTGCTTGATGCCAATTCCAAAGCCATGCATTTTACTGCACTTATTATCGCCCCCTTAGAAGCTGAATAAGCAGTAAATCCAACTTCTCCTTTTATACCGGCTACAGAAGATATCAATACTATAGAACAACCATCATTAGAAATATGTTTAAATGAGACAAGTCGAGTTAATTCAATCCCAGTATTTAAATTAATTTTCATAATCTTTTCAAACATATTCCAATTAAAAGCTCTAAGCGGAGTGAATTTGTTAATCCCAGCAGCATGTACACATCCGTCTATTTTTCCTATTTCGGAAAATTTATCAATAGCAGTTTTTAACTGTGCAAAGTCTGTAATATCGAAAGCTTCACAAACAATTTTTTCAGGACAAATTGATTTAAGAGAATCGAGTCTTTCTTTATCTCTTCCTAATGCGAATACCGTCGCCCCGTGGTTCACTAAATCAATTGCAACCTTATTCCCAATGCCGGAACTAGCACCGGTTACAATAAATCTTTTTCCATCAAATTCATTTGGTGATTTCATAATTCACTTGGACCAATTATTATAGTTTTTGAAAGATCAACTCCAATTGCGCCCCAAGATAGTCCAACTCCAAAAGCACAAAGAATAGATTTTTCCAATCTCATCTCACTTTGTAATCGTTTATGTTCTAAAGCCAACATTAAAGGAATAGAAGCAGGTCCCGTATTTCCAGTATTTTGAATTGCAACGGGGACAACTACTTTAGATACTTTTAATTTTTTTTGTAAATATTCTAAAATAAATTTATTCGCTTGATGCAAAGCGAAAACTCCGACTTCTTCTTTCGTCCATCCAATGTAACTTAATAATTCATTGATTATTGGGGGCACTTCGCGAAGGCAGAAATTCATTATTTCCATTCCATCCATGAAAAGATTTTCGTCAGAACGAATATTTCCATCTTCTCTTGCTGTAGCTATTGAAGATTTTTCATCTGAAGGATATCTACATCCGCCTGCGGGGATTATTAAAAATTCAAAGCCAGAGCCATCAGACTTAATGTTAAAGGCCATTTCACCATTACCACTTTCTACAAGTGTACAGCTCCCAGCGTCTCCCATTACCATACGTAAAGCTTTATCATCAGGATGAATTATCTGTGTTGATACATCACCAACACAAACTAAAACTTTTGAACAACTTCCTGAAGAAATTAATAATGATGCTTGATACAAACCATATATATAACCCGAACATCCATATCTTATATCGAAAGCTACAGCAGTTTTAGAAATTCCGAGTTTGTTTTGCAAAATCACACTTGTGGCAGGAATTTGATGATCAAAAGTTTGAGAGACAAAAACAATCCCATCAATACTTAAAGGATCTATAGACAATTCCCTAAAAATTTCTCTTGCTGATTTTTCACATAAATCTGAAGTGCACATTCCAAGAGGGGCATATCTAATTTTGTTTATCCCCGTACTATTAATTATTCTCTTAACCTCTATCTCGCCATATTTAGAAGATAGATCATTAAGATCAAATTCATATTTGGGATATGTTGCAGAAATAGCTTTTATAGATATTCCGCTTAGCTTTACTTTCATAATTAAATTTATAAGTTCTGTAAAAATTATTACCTAAATATTTAAAATTAATTATCATAAAAAGAAATTCATCATTTGGACAACTTAGGCTAAAAAGTCTTTTTTGCCGGAGTCTCTTCGACTTTATTTATTTCAATTTTGTGCTTTTTTGTTTTAATTTATTCATTATATTTTTGGAAACGACGTACTTATCCTTTTAATTCTTATTTATGTTTATTGTCCTAAAACTTTCTTAACTCCTTATTACTTTAGCTAAATTTTCCCAGTCATCGCGGAAATAATATTTCTCATATATATTCATTTTTATTTGTCTGCCGCCAACTAATATCTTTGCCGGTAACTCAATAAACCATTCTCTGAATGTATTATGTTCTTCTGTCCAATATTTCTTTACCTTATATCTCATCATTACTGATTCGTTATATGCAAATACTCCTATTTGCCATAATATATCATTTACATGAAAATTATTGGCCAGTGTTTTTCCGGCTAACAGTTGATTCTTTACCTGCTCTATCCAGTTTTCACTTGTTGAGCGTTATTTATATTTTTCGTGTAATTCTCTTGCATCATATTCTAAGCTTGAACAATAACATGCATATTCATATATTGTTGCTTTCTGTTTCTAACCAAAATATTTTACTTCCGTATAGTCCGTTATTGTTCTTATCGTTTTTAGCTTTCTGTCCTTTTCCCACTGCTTTGCTAGGTATTCAAAATCACATATAGATACCTCTGAACTTAATGTAATGCACCCGTAAAAGCAAGAGAAGATTTAAGTAAAAAGGGTAGCGCATTGGATCAAAAATAAGGTAACCGAAGTAGACTTGTAAAATAGTCGTTAGGTCATAATATAGGTAACCCAAAATTTAGAAGGTTATCTATGAGCAATTTATCCAAAAAAGAATATCTTATTGAAATCAGGAAGCGTTACTTTTTAGCAACAAGGGCTGAAAAATCACTTATTCTTGATGAACTTTGTGCTATATGCAGCTTTAACAGAAAATATGCCATCAGAGTTATTTCAAAAGATTTAACTGAACATATCAAAAAAAAGGCAGACCTAAGAAATACTATAGCAAAGCTATAGTTGATTTCCTAAAAGATCTTTGGGTACTAACCAACCAAAGACTCACTGGCTTACACCGGATGAGTTAAAAGCAATTGAAGAATTTGCAAAATGTCATTATGCCGAAAGTGATTATTTCCTTAGAGGCGGTTATCGTAGAGTTGCCTATAAAATGCTGGACTTAAATATAGCGGCAGTTCATCCGTCCAGTGTTTATCGTATTCTGAAGAAAGCTAAGCTGTTAAACAAGTGGAACACAAATAAGACGAACATAAAAGGAACCGGATTTAAGCAGCCGGATAGTCCGCATAAGCACTGGCACACGGATATAAAATATCTAAACTTTAATGGAAGCTTTTTATTTCTGATCTCTGTGCTTGATGGGTACTCTCATTATGTACTTCATCATGAGGTAAGGCATACTATGAATGAACATGATATTCATTTGACTATACAGAAAGCAAAAGACAAATACTCTGAAGCCAAGCCAAGGGTTCTATCGGATAACGGTGCTCAATTTATCTCAAAAGAATTTAAGCGCTTTATAAAAGGTGCTGAGTTTACTCATGTTAGAACATCTATCAATTATCCACAGGCTAACGGTAAAATAGAACGTTATCATAGGACTATTAGTGAAGAATGTTTAAGAATAAAATCACCGGTTAACTTTGATGACTCTAAGATTTATATCGAAGATTATATAAATTTCTATAACACAAAAAGACTTCATGCTTCACTTAATTATCTTACACCGGAAGATTATCTGCTAGCAAAGAATAAAGAAAAATTAGTTGAAAGAGAATTAAAATTAGAAAAGGCAGAAACAAATAGAGCAGATTATTGGAACTCTATAAATCAAGCCGCTTAAATTATGAAAACTTTTTATCTATATTATTTTTTATGAATTGTAACTTTTCCCTTGAAGCATTACAATATCAACTCTAAAATATACAAATTACACTGCTTTTCCTCCTTTTTATTTTAGATTTTTAGGTAATAAATTCTTGGCTAAACCTTGGACTGCGCAATCTCAGTTAATCTTTTCCTGTCTACTTTACCATTTGCATTTAACGGAAATGAAGGGAGTACTGTTATTTCGGAAGGGACCATATAGTAAGGTACTTTAATTCTCAGATATTTTTCAATATCAGAGGTTTTCCCGGTATAGTTTTCCACAAAAAGATGTATAAGCATAATACCAATTCTATTTTTATAGGATACTGCTGTTACATTCGTAATATTTGTAAACTCACGCGTAAAATGTTCTATCTCACCAAGTTCAATTCTAAAACCTTGCACTTTTATTTGGGTGTCCAATCGTCCTACGAACATAAACACGTCATCGTTATCTATAAAGGCTAAATCTCCAGTTCTATAAAATATTTTCTCTATTCCGTTTATGCGATAATTAAAAAACACCTCTTTGTTTTTCTCAGGGTTATTCAAATATCCCTTTGTTAATTGTCTTCCAGCCAAACACAATTCACCTAAAGTTCCTTTTGCAACTTGTATTAGCTTTTCATCCACGATTATTGCTTCCATATTTATCATTGGTTTGCCAATCGATACTCCGCCATTATACTTTTTTTCATCAGCCATATTGCCGTTAAAATTATAAATAAGACAAAAAACAGTAGCTTCAGTTGGACCATATGCATTAATTATTTTCCCATTAGGAATACATTTGCCCCATTCTTTTGCAATATTGGCATAAAGAGTTTCACCACAAAATAGAGAATACTTTAATTTCTCTAATTTAATATCTTCAAAATACGGTTTTAAATGAGAAAGTATGGCTGGTACCAAACAAGCAAAAGTGATTTCTTTGCTATCAAGCGCCATATATACATTTGCATATTTTACCCCTTCAGCTTCAATAGTATATACGGATGCACCTTTACATAGCGGTATAGTGTAGCATATAACAGAAAAATCAAATCTTAAATCAAACATCTGAAGAAATCTGTCGTTTTCGTCAATATTGTAACCAAGATTGAAAAAAGCATCAATAAAGGAATTAAGGTTATCCCATGTTATCGGAACACCTTTAGGAATGCCAGTACTTCCTGATGTATATATGATGTATGCAATTTCCTCCCCCTTCACGGTGGGAAGGGTTAAATTAATTTCTGACTCAGTTAAATCTTGAGTAATAATAATTCTTGTACCTGAAGCGAGTGAAATTTGATTTACTTTTTCATCTTGTTTCCCTGATAAGATTGTCTTGATTTCTGTCTGTTTTAGGATAGAAAGATTTCTATCAATAGGATCATTCGGATTAATTGGGACAAAACCATATCCTCCAAACCAACAGGCGTATATAGATGCGTAAGGCTCTATT
>JAKBMG010000220.1:33807-38036 GCA_021831685.1 Bacteroidota bacterium
TTCATTTGAGACAATAGCAATAAGTTTTTCATTTCTACAATTATTATCTAACTCATGACGAATCTTTGAAACAATCTTTGCAAACTGTCTGTAGGTATAATACTCTCCATTGACGCAAAAAGCATTCTTATCGGGAAATATTTCAAAAGATTTTTTTATTTGCTCAAGCATGTCAGACCTATTTTCTGATGATTAAAGCACATTAACTTTTTTAGTTAGTTCATTAATTATGGGGTATCATCCAATGTGGTACAAATTTTGATTTTCACTGACAATATTCAAGGTGCCAGCAAAAATTGAAAGTGTCCATAAATAAAGAAAAATGATTTCAATATTTGCCGAAAAAATATAGAATGCTAAACTGGGTGGACCAAAAATCTCGTTTTTGCCTTTCCCTTTATCTAAATCATTAATAAAGGTAAATAGATTTGTCTTCTGCAAACAATAGGATAATGTCCCCAATTCTGGAAATGATTTTATCCCATATTTATCTAAAATAATTTTTGATAATGTTGATAAATAATCTATGCTAAGATCGGAAAAAGGATAGGGGAGACGATGAGGAAGTAAATTGATATTGATAAGTGTATCGATAGATACTTTTTCAATCAATTCAGAATCCAATGACTTAATTATCATACTTCCACTAATTTTGTTGAATTATTTAGCAAATTCTGAGCAAGAGAAAAAATATTCTTCAACTATTTTCATAGTGCTGACATTTCTTGAATCAAACGATAATCCTTTTTCCCTGATGGAGTCACAGGGATCATGTTGACGTCTTTTGCAAATACTACAGAGTGGTGCAATTTATAAAATTCAATTACTTTTTTCTTAACTGCTTCACTGAGATTATCTCTATCTGTTTGAAGTAATATTTTAAGTGATTCATCCGTCCCATAACAAGCTGCGGGAACAGAAAATTCGTTTTCTATCATTTTCTCTATCTCGTCAAGGTTCACTCGCAACCCGAATAATTTTATAAATCTTTTTAATCTTCCGGTTATATAACAAAATCCATCTTCATCCTTCAAAGCTAAATCACCCGTATGAAGTTTGCCGCAAAGCTCGTCATCTTTTGCTAAATCATTTCTGTTCTCTGCATAACCCATCATTACGTTTTGACCAATATAAACTAACTCTCCTTCTAAACCAGGAGCAGAGACTTCAACATCACCTGAGAATATTTTTATTTCTCCATTGGGAATAGGAATCCCGATTGAACCAATTTTTTCTCCAAGCTTTTCAAATGGGACATAAGAAATTCTTGCCGTCGCTTCAGTTTGTCCGTACATAACAAAAAATTTAATCTCTTTTAGCAAAGCTGTATCATAAAAATATTTTATGAATTCTTCGCTTAAACGACCTCCGGCTTGAGTCATTGTTCTTAAAGTCGGAAGTTCAAGTTTTTCAAATTTTAAGCGCTGTAGCATTTGATAATTATAAGGTACGCCCGAAAATGACGTACATTTATTTTCATTAAAAACATTCCAGAAGTCACGCATTATCATTGATTTATTTGTGCAGAAAATCGAAGCACCCTTTAATATGTGGCTATTAATAACTGATAATCCAAAAGAGTAGCTCATTGGTAAACTTGTAATTGGTATGTCTTTCTCTGAAATTTGCAGATATTCAGCTATTGATTCTGCATTCGCTTGAAGATTCTTATATGATAATCTAACGAGTTTGGGACTTCCGGTTGTGCCTGAAGTAGAAAGCAAAACAGCTAAGCCTTTATTAATCAAAGAAAGTTTTTCTTTATTCTTTATCTTGTAAAAAGAAAAATTATTATCAAGATTATGATATTCGTATTCGAGATGAAGACTTGAAATTTCCCCTATGCTAAAAATAAATTCCGGGTTGTATATTGAAACCAAACTTTCCTTTAGCTTGTCATCCATTTTTGAATTAGCAAGAAAAACAGCATTACCTGACTGGAGGGCTGCAAAATAAAGGATTATGCTATCTGCCGAATTATCGCAGAATAGAAAGACAAGTCTTTTATCCGCATCCTTTATAAGTTCTACAATTTTACTACAGCGGTTATTTATTTCTCCGTAAGTCAAATTTAGTTTTGGTAAATCATTAATAAGGGCAGTTTTACTTTTGTCGATATTTTGTAATTCCCAGAACATTACATTATCATACCCCCGTCAACTCCACTAACCTGACCAGTTATATAAGTCGACAAATCCGATGCTAAAAACAAAACCGCATTAGCAACATCTTCCGGTTGCCCGATACGATTCATCTTTACTGAGTCCAATCTTTGACTATAAATATTTTTTGAAAGAAATTTAATTAAATCTGTGTTAATAAATCCGGGAGCAATTGCATTGACACGGATATTCTTGGGCGCTGACTCTCGTGCGGCAGAAAGAGTAATCCCGATAACTGCGGCTTTGCTTCCACCGTAAACTACTTGTCCTTCATTTCCAACGCTACCTTCAATGGAGGCAATGTTTATAATAGAGCCAGAGTATGTATTTGTGCTGAACGTCTGTTCAACATCCTGCTTTCGGATCATACCGACTAAATTATCAAATAAAACTCCGGCATTATTAACAAGAATATCAAGACGTTTATATTTCTTAAATATTTCATTATGTGTATTTTGTACCGAGTCAAAATTGCCGACATCAAATTGAAAAGCTTCTGCGTCGCAGTTGAATTCTTCTTTTAACTCTTCTTTTCTTACTTCCAATAGCTCTTCACTTTTTAAGTCATTTAAAATAACTGTAGCTCCGAAACTAGCAAGCTTTTTTGCCGTAGCCCAGCCTATGCCTCCAGTGGAGCCAGTAACCATTGCTATTTTTCCATTTAAATTAAAATTGGATTCCATGTTTTCCTAAGATTTCTTTTGCCTTTTTGAAACTGCTCATGTTAATTACGTCATCCGAGGAAAGTATAATAGCGAATTCCATTTCTATCGAAGCAACCAGAGCGATGTGTGCAATTGAATCTCAGCTCGTCTCGTGACTAAGTTCATTCTTAACTGCACCCAGTTAAATTTCAAGAGATTCAACAAATATTTTATAATTTTTCATTGTTATCCTTAATCCTCCGTAATTAATGTTCAGAAAAATTAAAATTTAGAAAATTTATCTTGATTTAATTCCATTATTATTTTTGTATCATAAGGAAAGAACTTCAGAATTTCTGGGTTACTAGATTTATTTTCTTGTATAATTTCATAGCCAAGTTTAAGAAATGCTGAATATGATTTGTGATTTGCTTTGAAGAGGATTGATTGCACTTTAGAGAATGAATATTTGTCCAAATTTCGTTTAATATTTTTACTAACAATTTGAGAAAAAATCCCTTTACCTCTGTAATCTTTACGAATATAAACATATTCAAGTTGAAGTGCGCCAATTTCTCTCGGAAGATTTGAACCACTTATTATTTTGATGTTATTTTTAACATTTGATAATTTTGACCTGTCAAGGTATGAAAATAAAACTTCACCTTTTACAACACCGCTTGGCTTGCCTCCTCCGCCTTCAAGCCAGGAACCAGAAGTACCAATAGATTCTCCGTTTAATTCGGCAACAAGAAATCCTGATAAATAATAGTCGTAATTTTCAATGTCCTGGCGGAGTAAATCATTTAGAATATTTTTGTATTCATCCGTGCTCAAAGAAAAAACATTACAAGTGCTGATCATTTGAGTACCGCTTTTATCAGCCTCTATTATTGCTTCAATAACAAATTCAATGTCGTTGAATGTCGCTTGTCGAATATTTAAGTTTTCTAACATCATTATTCTTTCTTGGTTTCTGCAATTTTGAGTAAAGCTTTTCTGTCAACTTTACCGTTAACATTCAGCGGAAAGGAGGGGATTGAACTTATTTCAGCCGGAAGCATATAACTTGGTACTTTTGACTTTAAATGCATTCTAATTTCGTTAATCTCGCCTGTATAATTTTCTAAGAATAGATATATTTGTACAATCCCTGTATTCCTTTCAAAAGCTACTGCTGCTACATTGTTTAATTTTGTATACTGACGAACATGATGTTCAATTTCACCAAGTTCAACTCTAAAGCCTTGAACTTTAATTTGAAAATCTATTCTTCCACTGTACATAAAGTCTCCACTCTCGTCTACAAATGCAAGATCTCCTGTACGATAATATCTTTTTTGAACTCCATTTGAAGTAGCTATAAAAAATGCTTCTTTATTTTTTACGGGATTGTTGATATAACCTGGGGTCAATTGATCTC
>JAKBMG010000050.1 GCA_021831685.1 Bacteroidota bacterium
ACATGATAATCGTTCACAACATGGCTTACAGTGATATAGTTTTTGATGGAACAAAGGTGCCGTCAATTCTTCAGGTTCCCGGTGCAAAAGAAGTGGCAGTAGAATTTTTTACTATGTCGAAAAGTTATAATATGGCAGGATGGCGGGTTGGATTTTGTGTCGGCAATGCAGAGATATGCAAAGCGCTTGCAAAGCTAAAAAGTTTTTACGATTACGGGATATTTACACCTATTCAAGTGGCTGCAATCGCTGCCCTCGACTCCCCCCCTTCGGTGACTAAAGCAATTGCGGAGGTATATACTAAGCGGCGGGATGTTCTTGTAGATGGGTTAAACAGTGCCGGCTGGATTGTAGAAAAGCCAAAAGCAAGTATGTTTGTCTGGGCGCCGATTCCAGATAAGTTTAAAGCTATGGGCTCACTTCAGTTTTCTAAAATGCTTATTGATGAAGCAGAGGTAGTTACTTCTCCGGGAATCGCTTTTGGAGAATACGGCGAGGGATATTTAAGAATTTCAATGGTTGAAAATGAACAACGAATTAAGCAAGCAGTAAGAAATATTAAAAAGCTAATGGATAAATAAGTTCAGTTTGTTGGATGAAAAAGAAAACTGCATTAGAAAAAATTCTTAAGGATACAACTTCAGGCTCTACTGACTTATTATTAAAGTTAAATGATATTGTCAAAGCAAATCTTGATAATAAATCTGATTTGAAATTATTATTAAAAACCGCAAAGCAAAAGTTTAAGTCATTTGAAGTAATCCAGAATTATTTGGGGCAGATTGAATCATATAATAAAAAGACTTCTAACAAATCATTAAAAGAATTTGTTGATGGATTTACACACAGTCAAGACCAGAGTTTTGAAGCAATTTACGAAAATGCATTGCCTTATTTGAGAAAAGCGAATACTATTCTTACACTTTCAAACAGCAAAACAATTTCAGAGACCCTAGTGTTATTGGGGAAGAGAAACACAAAGCTAAGAATCACAATAGCCGAATCGCGTCCGAAGCTTGAAGGCAGAATTCTAGCGCGGAATCTTCTTAAAAATAAAATCCGGGTTGAATTCATAACTGATGCAATGCTACCACAATTTATTAGTAAAGCAGATGCGGTTATTATAGGAGCAGATAAAATTCTATCAAATGGAAATATCATAAACAAAGTAGGAAGCCTTTCTGCAGCCATTCTGTGCCATTATTATAGTAAGCCTTTTTATGTGTTAGCCTCAAAAGACAAGCTAAGTAAAAGGGAAAGACATATTCATGAAGAATATAAACCGGCTGAAGTTTGGAGCTATAACTCATCTTATCTAAAAGTTGCAAACATTTATTTTGAAGAAGTTAACAATAAATTGATAACAAAAATCATTACTAATTAATAAGGAATAATAATGAGACTAATTAAACAAACTTTATTCGTTCTACTTTCTCTTACTCTAATTTCATTTGCACAGACTAAAAAACTTACCATTAGAGATGTTACTACAAACGCCAAACTGTTTTATCCTAAGCATCTTGTTCAGTTGGAGTGGCGTCCTTCTTCCACAACTGTTTCTTTCATTGATACTGTTAACGGTGACCCGGTTCTGACCAGTGAAGATATCCATACAAATAAAAAAGAAGTTCTGTTATCTCTTACCACATTAAATCAAAAAATGTACAGCCTGAAATTAGAACCGTTGTTAAGTTTTCCACAGATTCAATGGCTCAATAAAGACTCATTCCAATTCTGGTACGGCGATACTTTATGGGGCTATGCAGTAAGAGCAGCTATCCTAAAAATGATGAACAAAGTAACTCACGGAGCTGAGAATATTGATGTTGCAGATTCCAACCTTGCAGCTTATACAATCAAAAATAATCTTTACATAGCAGTTAACGGAAAGCAGACTCAAATTACTAATGATGGAAATGAAGGAATTCTTAACGGTCAATATGTCTCGCGAAATGAATTTGGAATATTTAAGGGAACATTCTGGTCGCCCGAAAAAAATTATATTGCATTCTACAGGAAGGATCAATCAAAAGTAACTGATTATCCGCTTGTCGATATTTCTACCCGTCCGGCAAAAGTGGAGAATGTAAAATATCCAATGGCAGGAATGACAAGTGAAGAAGTTACTCTCGGTGTTTACAATCTTAAAACCGGCAAAACAATTTTTCTAAAGACCGGCGAGCACACTGATCATTATTTAACTGGCATCACCTGGGATCCAAATGAAAAATATATTTACATTGGAATTCTTAACCGGGATCAAAATCACCTTGAAGAAATTAAATATGATGTTGCTTCGGGAGATTCAGTAGAAACATTATTTGAAGAAAGAAACCCGAAATATGTGCAGCCATTGAATGGATTATTCTTCGTAAAAAATCACCCGGAGGAATTTGTTTGGCTTTCAAGAAGAGATGGTTGGAATCACTTTTACTTGTACAATACAAATGGTAAGCTTATAAAAAAATTAACCGAAGGAAATTGGGAAGTAACTGAATTTAATGGTTTTGACGGGAAAGGTTATAATTTATTTTTTACCGCGACTAAGGAGAGCCCTCTTGATAGGGACCTTTATAAAGTGAATTTGGAAACCGGCAAAATGATTAAGCTTACTTCCGGTTTCGGAGTTAACTATGTTAAACAAGATGAAGATGGAAAATATTTTATTGATAGCTATAGCAGCCTAACCGTTCCTAATAATACTTCAGTGATAGACGGAGATGGGAAAACGGTTACTTCCCTGCTATCTTCTCCTAATCCTCTGCAGGATTTTGATATGGGAACGACAAAAATCTTCAAGCTAAAAAGCAAAGACGGATTTGATTTATACTGTAGGATGATTCTTCCGGCAAATTTTGATTCTACAAAAAAATATCCGGTGTTAGTCTATGTCTATGGCGGACCCGGCATACAATTGATTAGAAATAGCTGGCTTGGAGATGCCGGTCTCTGGCTTAATTATATGGCTGAAAAAGGCTATGTAGTTTTTACGCTTGATAATAGAGGTTCTGCAAATAGGGGCTTAGCTTTTGAACAAGTCACATTCAGGCATCTTGGCACTAATGAAATTCAAGACCAGGAACTTGGAGTTAATTATCTAAAATCGCTTTCATTTGTGGACACGACAAAACTCGGCGTTTTTGGTTGGAGTTTTGGAGGATTTATGACTACATCCTTAATGACGAGAACTCCCGGTTTATTCAAAGTTGCCGTTGCAGGAGGTTCTGTAATTAATTGGAAATATTATGAAGTTATGTACACCGAACGATATATGGATACACCCCAGGCAAATCCAGAAGGATATGAAGAATCTAACCTTCTGAATTATGTAAAGAACTTAAAAGGAAAATTATTGATGATTCACGGAACAATGGACCAGACTGTAGTTTGGCAGCATGACTTAATGTTTATTAAAAAATGCGCCGACTTAGGAATTCCGGTAGACTATTTTGTCTATCCAGGTCAAGAGCATGGCGTTAGAGGAATTGACACATACCATCTTTACAAAAAAATAACGAATTACTTTGAAGATTTTTTAATTGAAGGGAAATAATATTCCCTTTTGGTTTAGAATATATTAAAGACAAAAAGCCGGCTTTATTCTTAGATAGAGCCGGCATTTTTATATCAAACTTCAATAAGTAATTTGCTTTTCTTATTAAACCTCAATGTAAGTAGAACCGCTGCGGCTATTAGACCAAGAAGCAATCCGATCCAAACGCCTACCACATTGAGATGAAGCGTAAATCCAAAATAATATCCGATTGGTAATGCGATAATCCAATAAGCAACAAAAGTAATAATAGTAGGTCCTTTGACATCGGTTAAGCCGCGCAACACCCCGATTCCGACAGCTTGTGTGCCATCAAATATTTGAAAAATAGCAGCTACAATTAATAAATTTGCCGCAATAGAAATTACTTTCGGATCGTTTATGTAAATTGAAGGCAGAATACTTTTGAGACTTATAAATAAAATTCCGAAACATGCCATGAGAGAAGCACCCAAAACAATGGCAATAAACCCTGCTCTTCTAACAAGCTTAATATTTTGTTTACCAAGTGCATTTCCAACGCGAATAGCACCTGCACTAGAAATTCCAAGAGTAATCATATAAGATATTGTTGCAAGATTTATCGCAATTTGGTGCGCCGCTAACTGTCTGGTACCAAGCCACCCGACCATTATAATTGCGAAAGTAAAAGCCCCAACTTCAAAGGCATATTGAAAAGCGCTCGGCAATCCTAAATCTAGAATCTTTTTAATAACATGTAAATTTATCTTACTGAATTTCGGAGACATGTTAAATTGGCGGAAGTGCTTCGATTTAACTACATAGACCATCAAAACAATTCCCATAAACAAACGCGATGAAAAAGTCGCCCAACCTGAGCCGTTCAGTCCTAATGCAGGAAAACCGAACTTCCCATAGATCAAAACCCAGTTCATCAAAAGATTGATTAAGTTGGCAATAATTGTAACATACATTGCCGGCCTTGTGAAAGACAGGCCTTCAATAAATTGCTTATAAGTTTGAAAAAGCATTACCGGCAGAATTGAAAAACCCAAAATTTTTGTATAAGAAATGGCTAATTGAGAAACGCCGGCGGGCTCATTAAGATATTTAATAAAAACCGAGAAAAAGAAAGTAATTAAAAGCAAAATTAAACTAAGCACAAAGTTAATTAGTAAAGATTGCTTAAATGTCGACTCACATTCAAAAGGTTTCTTAGAGCCGATGGCAATTGCCACTAAGGGAGTTACGGCATAAGATACACCGATTCCGATAATAAGAATAAGAATAAATATTCCGTTTGACAAAGAAGCAGCCGCAAGGGAATTTGCACCTAATCCGCCTACCATAATGTTGTCTACAACTCCCATCATTATAAAACCAAGCTGCCCGATACTTACCGGATAAGCTAATTTTATTGTGGCAATTAAATCTTCTTTTATAGTCTGCATGAGAAAAAAAATATTTCTTTTTGATAAACGTTATATGAAATTTAGTAGAACTTTGGGTAGTAAAAAAGGATAGGGCGATTTTAGAAAATCATTTTAATGTGAATATCCTTGAATAGCAGAAATGATTTCTCCCGTAGAAATAAGAGTAAATCAAAGACGAATAAATTTTTTAGGAGCAAGAATATTACTGAGTACTACTTGTGGAATAGTTGTTAGTACCTTCAGCGTTGGCAATAGTAAAATGATAATTTGCAGCTGAGCTAATACTATCAATTTGCTGCATAGATAATCTTGCACTGGGCTTTGCACTATAAAACCCGTCAGCTAAGTCTGCTTTAGAGTTTGAATTATTTTTTATTGTACTCTGGTCACCAAATAGACCGACAGAAAGCAATCCGCCGAATAAAAACAAAAGACTTAAAAATATCGCAAGTCTAATTAAAATTTTCATCTTTTAATTCCTTCAGTATCCCTTTGAAAATAGATTTAGGATATAAGCTAAACATAAGAAATTATTTTATTATAAAATCAACAATTAAATCATGATAATCAAGGGATAATATAAAATAGGTAAAAAAAGTCACAAGCGTGAAAAAAGGCAAAAAATTAGACATTATCAATTGATGTTACGCATTTCTTGGAGTAGTGGAATGTTGGAGTAGTGGAGTATTGGAATTGACTAATTTTTTCCATTATTCCATTATTCCGAAGGACTGTTTCTGCGTAACGTTAATTATTAACTCAAGTTGACCGCTAGTATTTATTTATGAATTAGAAACCGTTGAAACGGTTAATAAATATGGTTTTACATCAAGCTACCCACGACTTGAAGTCGTGGGCTGCTTTATTCAAACACTATAAATCAGTCGTTTTAACGGCTTATCTTCAGCGGCGGTCAACTTGAGTTATTAAAATTAATGCGCAGGCTTTTCCCTTCAAAGTAGAACTTTTAATTTCTTCGACATTCTAAATCGCTTACAAAATTTTGATAAAGAAAAATGAAATCTCTATATTTACACTTCTTTTTCGGAAAGATGCAGGAGTGGTTTAACTGGCACGCCTGGAAAGCGTGTGTGCCTTAACGGGTACCGAGGGTTCGAATCCCTCTCTTTCCGCACTTAAAAATATTTACTTTCCAAGTTCCTTCCATCTGCCTGGTTGGCATAAGACGATATAATAATTATATTTGCGCACCAAAAAATGAGAATTGTGTAAATTCCTTTATGGATGAAAATATAACCAAGGGCATTTTAGCCTTATTATCAGCAGTATCGGGTGCGGGTTCTACATTTCTAATAAAATTAAACCATAAGAAATTATGCGGGTTAATTTCATTTTCAGCAGGAGCACTTTTGGGTGCGGCTGTTTTTGTTTTAATTCCGGAATCCTATGCAAATCTTAAGCTTATAGAAATATTATTAAGCGGGTTTTCAGGTTATTTTTTATTTTGGTTTATAAGCAGATATTTTGCACATGTTTGTCCGGCATGCTCCGCAAGCCATTTTGATGAAAAGACCACGCACAAATTTTCAGAAATGGTGTGGACTTTAATAACTGCTCTTTCCATCCATTCTTTATTAGATGGAATGGCTTTAAGTGCAGGTAATGCAAATCATCTTCAGAATGAATCAATTCTGGCGGCGATACTTACACATAAATTTCCTGAAGGATTAGCGTTAGCTGCTTTAATGTTAAGCTCAAATTATTCCAGGCAAAAAATAATTATCTATGTAACGCTAGTTGAGTCGACTACAATTATTGGAAGTTTTTTAGGAACATATATATTTCGATCAGGAATATCTCCGGTTATAATGGGTGCAGTTATGGCACACATTGCCGGAGGATTTATCTATTTAGCTATTCACGCTATTTTAGGTGAAATGTTAAAAAATCATACACAGTTAGTAATATTTTCTTTTAGTCTTGGATTATTATTAATTTTCGGAGTGCACTTAATATTTAGTTAAACTTGGGAGAGATGCCAGAGTGGTTGAATGGGACGGTCTCGAAAACCGTTAAGGATGTAAGTCCTTCCAGGGTTCGAATCCCTGTCTCTCCGCACATAATCCCTTTAACATTTATTGGTTAGAGGGTTTTCTATTTTAAACAATCGGGAAATAAGAATTTGTTAATCCTCTACGAGGATTTGCCAATGTAAAATAAACCTTTTCCTACAATAATTTGACCTCTACGAGGTCTAAAAACATCGTAGATGTTTGATTATTGTAGAAACAAATTAATCCAAC
>JAKBMG010000001.1 GCA_021831685.1 Bacteroidota bacterium
CAACACTATTAAATACATCGACAAAGAAGAAGCTGCGCAAAATTTTATAAAAGAAACCGGCGAAGATTTTAGAAGGCTTCTTGATTTTAACCCTCTTCCGGCATCTTTTACTGTTACACTGAAAGATAGTTATGTAGAGAAAGATTCGCTGAAAAAAATAATCGGTTCGATTTCTAAAATAGGAGGCGTTGACGAAGTAGTTTTTCAGCAGGAATTTATTTACAAGTTGCTAAATTATTTGTCGCGAATCAGAAAATATATTTTTGCTATTACGTTTATACTCCTTTTTATTTCCGTCTATATTGTTTATAGCACGGTTAAATTGATTATTAACGCAAAATATGAAGAGCTTGAGACGATGAAGTTAGTCGGGGCAAAACTTTCTACTATTAAAATGCCTATAATTCTCAATTGCATCCTAATTGGTATATTTGCCGGATTAATTGCCTTAGCAGTTTTTAAAGTTGTACAATTTTATTTTTGGAATTTTATTCCGTTCTACCAAAATCTCAATTTAAATGATAATCTGTATCTGATAATTTTATTAAGTATCGTACCGCTGCTTGGTTTATTTGTAAGCATTTTCTCTCTAAGAAAGATTTCGCTTAAGATTTGAAATAATTTTTTATTTCACTAATTTTCAATGAGATTTTTTGTGTTTTGTCTCACAGTAATCAATTTCTGAAAATTAGAATAATCTCAAGTTTGAAATTCATAAAATTAATACTAGTAATATTTCAACTTTCTTGTTTGGGGAACCTTTTATTCTCTCAAAATTTTCCTAATTATCAAGAAAGATATCTTTCTAACCATGCCGACTCGCTCGCCGCTCAAAATTATTTTTTACTTGCCACTGGCGGAAGTATTGATCCGCAAGAATATATTGTAGGTCCCGGAGATAGAATATTTATATCAATCTCAGGTATACAAGAATTAACTTTTAACTTGATGGTTAACCAGGAGGGTTATTTATTTATTCCGAAAGTTGGCGCAGTAGACCTTAAAAATATTTCCATCGCAACAGTCAAAGAGAAATTATCCGCGGCTATTAATCGTTCCTACAAAAATGTCGATTTGTTTATCTCTATATCAGCTTTGAAAAGAATTAAAGTCTTGCTTCTTGGAGATGTTCTAAAACCAGCTTCATTTGAGCTAACAGGAAATTCAAGGTTGATCGATCTGATAGCCTTGTCAAATGGTATGACAAAAACATCGAACTACCGAAACATAAAAATCATAAGTGCAGGTAATGTTTCTAAGAAATATGACTTATTAAAATTCTTAAGATTTGCAGATAAAAAAAATAATCCCTTGCTTCAGGATGGAGATGCCGTAATTGTTGATAAAGTCGATAAAGCTGTTTCTATCCTCGGTGAAATTAAATTTCCCGGAGCTTATGAATATCTTGAAAATGAATCTGCCGCTGACATAATTGACCTCGCAGGAGGGTTTTTGACTGCTTCGAAAAAGGATACAATTGAAATTGTTAAATTTGAACAGGATGGGAAAAATCAATTTAGCCTTTATTATTCTTACGATGATTTGGTTAATAGAAAAATAGTAATTAATAATAAAGACCAAATATTTATTAGAAAAATTCCGGACTATTATGCTCCCAAATATGTGGAAGTCAAAGGATGGGTCAAATATCCAGGGATTTATAAAATTGTTGAAGACCAAACCACGCTAAAAGATATTATAGAAGAAGCCGGCGGTTTTCGTAAAGATGCATCGTTAACCGAGGCTTCGCTTTTAAGAACAATGGGTACGGTCGAACACGATCCGGAATATAATAGGATAAAAGAAATTCCGAGAAAAGACATGACTGACGATGAATATGATTATTTCAAGGCAAAGTCGCGCGAAAGAGCAGGAAGTGTTGTTGTAGATTTTATCGGTCTTTTCAAAATGAAGAATGCATCCGAAAATGTCGTCCTCAAAAATAGTGATGTAATAAATGTTCCCGAAGCAAAAAATTATATCACGCTGATTGGTCAGGTAGTTAACCCCGGGAATGTGATTTATCAAAAAGATTTGAATGTCAATGATTATATAAAATTAGCCGGGGGATTTGGGTGGCGTGCTGTCAAAGGCGATGTAAGGGTAGTTCGATCTAACAGCGGAGAATGGGTTAATGCTGGTGATGTAGTTTCTCTTAGTCCCGGTGATGTAATTTGGATTCCCGAAAAAACTCCTGCTCCGAAGTTTTGGGATGTATTTACAACATCATTGCAAATTGTAGGCGAAGTGGCTGCAATCATAGCTGCAACGGTTGCCATAATTGTAGCTTCGAGGGGATAAATGAGCTATCACGATATACTTCATATTATTATTTTCAACAGAACTTTGATTTTAAGGACTACTCTAATTTCAACGCTGATTTTGTTTCTAATTTTACTTTTCGTTTATCCAATCACTTATGATGCACAAACTACTATTTTACCTCCCGAGCAAAATAGCCAATTCGGCAGCCTTGGCGGGTTAATTGCCGGACAGGATTTTTCTAATCTAATTACGGGGGGTGCTTCTAATTCAAGTTCTCAGCTTTATGAAGAAATATTGAAAAGTAGGACTGCCGCAATTTTTGTCGTGAATAAATTTAATCTTGTAAAGTATTTCAATGTCAATAACATCTATGAAGCAGCTAAGAAATTAGAAAAAAGTTTAACTGTTGAGATTACAAAAGAAGGTATTATTAAAGTTGATGCGGAAGTTTCTACGCCGCTTTTTCCATTTGCCGGAAATGTGAAGGATTCTACAAGAAACCTTGCTGCAGATTTATCTAATGCGTTTGTTGATGCGCTGGATAAGATCAATAAAGAAAAATTGTCTTCTAAAGCTGGCAAGGCTCGCCAATATATCGAGACCCAATTAACTGAAACCAGATCGAGATTAGATTCTGCTGAAACAAACCTAACGGAATTTCAGCAGAAACATAAAGCGATCTCTCTACCAGAGCAATTAAGTGCTGCTATCGACGCTGCCTCAAAGTTAAAATCCGAGATTGTTAAAAATGAAGTTGAGCTTGGTATAGCGCGCAATAATCTTCGCGAGGATAGTAAAGAAGTAGCTTCTTTGAAGGAAAATTTGATAGAACTAAAGACTCAGTATGGTAAAATGGAAGCTGGCAGTAATGATTACCTTCTATCCTTTAAGGATCTGCCTGTACTGTCAAAACAGCTCGCATCACTTTTGAGAGAAGTGAAAATTCAAAATGAAGTTTACCTGTTACTTCAGCAGCAATATTATAAGGAGAAAATACAGGAGAACCGGGACCTTCCGACTGTTCAGGTACTCGATAGAGCCATCCCGCCATTAAAAGCTTCAAGTCCAAGAATAATATTTTCGACTTTCATCGGTGCTCTATTTTTCTTTTTACTTTCATCTTTAGTTTTTATAATTGATGGGAGAAAAAATTATTATTATAAACTTAGAAAGGAAGTATAAAATTGTATAAACCAACCGCAGTTGTAACCGGGGGAGCAGGTTTCCTGGGTTCACATTTATGCGATAGACTTTTAGCAGAAGGCTACAAAGTAATCGCCGTTGATAATCTTATTACCGGTAACACTAATAATATTTCTCATTTAATCGGTAATGAAGATTTCTCTTTTGTTAAGTACGATATAACGAACTATATTTTTCTTCCGGGAAGAATAGATTTTATTCTTCATTTTGCATCGCCTGCAAGTCCGATAGATTATCTAAAGCTACCGATCCAGACGTTAAAAGTTGGTTCCCTGGGAACTCATAAGGTTCTTGGATTGGCTAAAGAAAAAAAGGCGCGTGTCCTTATTGCTTCGACTTCTGAAGTATATGGCGATCCGGTTGTTCATCCTCAGACGGAAGATTATTGGGGAAATGTAAATCCAATTGGTCCCCGCGGTGTTTATGACGAAGCAAAAAGATTTGCTGAAGCTATTACAATGGCATATCATAGGTACCATGGACTTGATACCCGTATAGTTAGAATTTTTAATACCTATGGTCCAAGAATGCGACTTGACGACGGAAGAGCCTTGCCTGCATTTGTGGGACAATCCTTGCGCGGTGAAGATATTACAGTCTTTGGAGACGGCTCTCAAACAAGAAGTTTTTGTTATGTATCTGATCTAGTTGATGGCATATATAAATTATTGATGTCTAATGAAACAGACCCGGTGAACATCGGCAATCCATCCGAAATTACAATTAAACAGTTTGCGGAAGAAGTTATCCGGTTGACAGGAACTAAGAGCAAAATAGTTTATCAAGATCTTCCTGAAGATGATCCTAAGGTTCGTCAACCTAATATCGACAAAGCAAAAAGGATTTTAGGATGGGAACCGAAAGTCGGTAGAACCGAAGGACTAAAAATTACGATTGATTATTTTAAGAAAGTCATTACTACGTAAATTCAATGAACAAAAGTTTTACGTCCACGGTAGCAGGAGCTTCTATTTTAATTACTGCCGTGGGCTTAATGGGGAAGAGTTTAGGTTTTGTTAGAGAAATTGTTTTTGCAAATTATTTCGGTCTGAATACCCAATACGATCTTTACCTGGTTGGAGCAGTTTTACCTTTAACAATTAACACAGTTATAATATACCTGGCTCAAAATTACTTCATTCCTAATTATAACAAGCTAAAAGTCGAAAAACCTGAAGAAGTAAAGATATTTACAAATTCTATCTTCTGGTTTTTTACTTTTGCGGGAATTGCTTTGTCTTTGACCTTATTTTATTTCTCAAGAATTATTATCAACTTCTATCTTCAGCCGCAAACGGTCAATAATCTGGACGCGGCTCTAAAAGTATTTAGAATATTTTTAATAACAATTCCACTTAATGCTTCCTTTGCCGTCTTAGCTGCTTCTCTTCAAGCAGAATTTGAATTCAAATACCCGGCTTACTCGCAGCTCTTGATGAATATTGCTATAATAATTTTGGTTGTACTATTATCCGGTAAAGTAGGAGTTTATACAATTCCCGTTGGTTATGTCGCAGGCAATTTATTTCAATTGTTTTTCCTTTTAATTAAAGCGGGGGATAAAGTCACCTTTAATTTTAGGGAATTGTTTAGAAGGAAAGGAAATCTTTTTCTAATAAACCATTCGTTTATCATTATAATACTTATAGAATCTATCAGCCAGATTTACTTGCTTGCAGACCGTTATTTTTTTGACTCTGTTCAAAAGGGTGGTATTGCTTCATTAAATTATGCAACGAATATCTTTTTGCTCCCGGTTACTATTATTTCCGTTGCACTGTCTACTGCGATATTCCCCAAATTCGCCAGGTTCCTTAATAGCAATCGAAAGGATGAACTACAAAGTACCTTAGATAATTTTTATAGTATAAACCTTTTTCTATTTGTACCGGTTAGTGTAGTGTTGTTTTATTACGGTGATATAATAATCCGGGTTTTATTTCAACGGGGAGAATTTAATACCGGTGCAACCATGATGACTTTTGAAGTCCTAAAATACTATGCTCTTAGTCTAATATTTTATTCATCTTATGCGGTGATAAATAAACTGATGTATAGCGCAAATATGGTAAGAAGTCTTTTGGTTATTACGGCTGCAGGGTGTTCTATAAAAGTCGCTTTGAATTTTATCCTTGTAGGTACATTTCGTCAGAATGGATTGGCAATAAGTACGTCAATAAGCTATCTCTTTTTCTTTTTAAGTGCATCGGTTCTTACTGCATTCAAATTGAGATTACATAATTACTATTTCGTTAAGGAATTATTATTCAATGGTGCCAATGCTTTATTTAGCTTTTGGATTTCGGATATTTTAATTAGCTCCAGCTTGACTACAAGCCTTTTGCTGAACAGCTTTATTCGTTTGATTGTATTCTTCTCAATTTATATAATAAACTCGGTAAGCAGTAAACACAATTCTATAAAACTCTTTATGGATATTTTCAGATATATCCGGCGGAAGAATGTTGAAGCAGCCTGATATTATGATAGAAGTTTCAAATTATATTGCTGAAGACAGTATTGTTGGAAGAATTATCCGGATAAGCTTCACGTTCTTTATTAGGCTAATTAGAAAAATGATGATATCATCAAGGAATGAAAACTCGAGAGTAATTATTATTTCTTTGAACAGACTTGGGGATACTGTCTTCACTATTCCGGCAATCAGATCAATAAAAAATAAGTTTAATGATTCTCTTAGTATTGTCTGTTATGAAGAATCAAAATTGATATATCAACTTGTATTTGAGGATTTGCAGTTTATTACTTTGGGTAAAGATGATTTTTATTTTGGAGGTAGAATTGCTAACTCCCGAATTAGAAAAAGAATTTCAGATTTGCAGGCAGGGATTATTATCGACATGACAGGCTCGGTAAAATCCGCATCTCTTATTTTTAATAGCAGGGCTAAAGAAATTATAGGCAGCAATGATAAATACTTTAGCGCTGTTTATACAGAGTTTATCACTAGGAGAAAGCAACCTCATCTTGTTGATAAGTATTTAGATGTGTCCAATAAAATAAGCGGCATTCAAGATGTAATTGAATTGAAGGAATATAAAGCAACTCTTAACAAGGACGGTTATATTCTTATTCATCCGTTCGCAGGATGGAAAGCTAAAGAGTGGAATCTAAATAAGTATATAGAGCTCGCGCTAAGTATAGGCAAGCGGCGTGACTGCAAAATAATTATTCCAAAAGAGTTCGCTGAAGAAGGAACGCTGGCTACTCTAAAGTCGTTAAATATCTCTTATATAATTTCAAATGAGTTGATGGATCTGATAGAAGAAATAAAAAATTGTTCTGCAATTATTGGGAATGATTCAGGGGCAATTTATATTGCCAATATCTTGGGTAAACCGACCTTCACAATATATGGACCTACTAATCCCTCATATAGTTTACCTTTTGGAGATATGCATGATTTTATCCGGAAGGATATAAAATGTTCACCGGGGATAAACGATCAATACTGTTTTAAAGATGCCGGTAGAAAGTGTCATTCTTTCGAGTGCATGAATCTGTTATCGCTCGAAGAAGTAAATATGAAGATAAATTTATTTTTAGATAAGACCGGTCTGTCAACTGATGGTCCCATAAGGCAGGTGGAGTGCAAAACTTCCGAGGTAGAGTGCAAAACCTCGTAGGTTTAGGAAAACCTCCGAGGTTTCTCATTATGTAATAATAACCCTTTGTGTAAGGTGAGTTAGGATATTCTTTG
>JAKBMG010000204.1 GCA_021831685.1 Bacteroidota bacterium
CTATTACATGGCATTATATGAGCGAGTACATCCACTATATATTTTATCAGAACTTTTCTTTACAAAAGTATAAAATAAATAATCAAAAGACATTATGAATTCGGAAAGTTGTAAAATTGATTTACTGATAATTATTCATAATTTTAATTACACCAGGAAGGATCATAATCCCACCCAAGACTATCTGTAAGTCGGACAAGACTTGAACCGCTCATATCAACTTTATAAAGGCTACTTGTTGAGTTAATCCCTGGTGGTGTTGAAGAAAATACTAAAGTTTTACTATCAGAAGACCAGGTCGGATTATAATCAAACGACTTTCCTGTTGTTATCTGGCGGATTCGATGAGCATTAAAATCATATATGAAGATTTTTGAATAATAGATATTTTCAATATTAGCAAAACTTTCAAAGGCAATAAAATTTCCATCCGGTGACCATGATGCTTTATAGCATGATTCCGGATATGTGAATAATGCACTAAGACCGGTTCCGTCAGCATTGATTTCATAAAGTGTATTTGAACCCGGATTCTTGAAACCATCAAATACAATTTTACGTGAATCGGGAGACCACGTTACCTTTGTAGGACCGCCATTCCACCAATTTGTAATGGCTCTTATATTAGTACCATCAGGATTCATGAGCATTACTTTCCCACGATTATATACCGATGAATCAATTTCAATATAAGCTATTGTGCTACCGTTAGGCGACCAAGCAGCTTCTCCAAAAACATCTTGATTAGTAGGAGTAAGACGTTTCTTGTGAGTGCCGTCGCTGTTCATTACAAAAAGCCCGCGAGCTGGATTACTAAGTCCTGTGTCTGCTATAAAAATTATCTTCCAACGCCGGGGTGACCAACTTGCGCTAAATGTATACCACTGGTTTGTAAGTGCATGCATACCTGTTCCATTTTTATTCATTATGTAAACACTCGGTGCAAATGCAGTTCCAATAAAGCGGTCGGAAGCGCATAAGATACTATCCAGGCAAGCTGTATTCACCGCTGGATAATTACCCTCCCAATCTATTTCCTTTCCATTTCCGGAGACCGGATTCGAATTCCTATCGCACGAACCAAAGAAAATAGTTATTATAACACTTATGAGAAGCCCCAACTTTTTCATTTTTTTATTTCTCCTTTTCTGTAATTACAAAACTAGTTAAATACTATAAATGTTACTTTAATAATGATTCAATAGTCGCAGCAAATCGTGCTCTATATTTTGCCTTTTGTATCTTTTCGCTAGATATTTTTAATTACTTTTCCACTATTCAATAAAATCCTTCTAATCCTTTAATCATGTGAATCCCGGTTCAGACAATTATTATGCAATCTTTTAAACTCCAGACTCTTAGCGCCAAAATTTATTAACAAACCAACTTCCATATTATATGCTTCCAAATAATTCTTAGCTTGCGCCAGGTGGACATCTTCCAATTGTATTATTGCTTTCAGCTCAACCATAATTTTTTCTTCAACAAAAAAGTCGACCCTCCTTGTACCAATATTATAATCTTTATAAAATACCGGCATTTCTTTTTCTCTCTCGAAAGTTAGTGCACCCATATTCATTTCAATAGCCAAAGCTCGCTGATAGATTACCTCTTGAAAACCATTACCCAAAATAGAATGTACCTTCATCGCACAGCCAATTATGTGTTTAGTTAATTCTTCATATTTCATTGTCTGAACCATGATTCACCCGATTATATGATTCCCTTGATTATAAAAATAAATTCAACAAACATTGCAAAATCAATTTGTTATATAGATATATAAAATCCTGCAAATCCTTTAATCCCCCAAATCCCGGTTCAGACAATTTCCTTATCACCAGTATACAACCGATTTAGGAGATCCTTAAATGCTTCTTTTTTAGGAAGCTCCTTATTAGCATTCTTAACTTTTCTGAAGTATTTTTTTATTAGTTTAGTTTTCACTTAAATAATCGATTGGCTTGTTTTTGAGACCGGGATTCATCAGCACTGGTTGAAAAGAAGCGTATTTATTGGATTCTCTTTTGAAGCATTGCTCTTTAGAGCATGAGTTAAAAGATTTAATAGAAAAAATATTCATAATCCCCGAACAATTTAATAGTTAATCTGGGATTCAAAATAATAAAATAAATTATGATTTACATTCATAACGAAGGAAAATTCATTTTTAATAATCCTGTTAATCCTTTAATCCTCCCAATCCCGGTTCAGACAATATCCTAATGCAAGAAATATTGACTTTAGCAACTAAGTTTTATACTTTTATAAAAAGTAATATAGCTATTTTTATTACTTTTTCTCACCTAATTCTACCAAATATGAATGCACTCTGAATGCGCTGTGAATACACCCTGAATACACAATGATTCCTATTATCTCGGTCTTTTCCCGGTTTATTCTTATATTTACACATTGTTTTTTCAACATAATAGGGAAGTTTGTATGGTAAAAATAATAAATGGGATCCTCGGCATACCTGAAGGTAAAATTGGCGATCATGTTTATAGAATCATTAACGGCGAACTATTTGCCTCCTTAAGACCTAAAAAATATAATGCAAGCCAAAGTGAATCAGCAAAAGCTAATAGAGGAAAATTCGGTATATCAATTCAATTTGCTAAATATGTCAACTCAATTCCGGAACTCTCCCAAATATGGAAATTCGCTAAAATAAAAGGGACTACTTCTTTTAATAAATTAGTGAAGCATAATATTAAATCTATTAATGACGGTTCCCTTACCACGTCTAATATCATTACTCCAAATTTATCAACAAGCTTTGCGGGTATGAAAAATATTTCATTCGATGGTATAGCAATAAAATTTAATATAAGTTTAGATAATAATGCAGAAGTGCCTGAAATAAATTCCCCATTATTGATTTATGCGGTAATAGCATTTCAAAATCCTAAACCGAGGAATAAGGTTCCAATTTCAATAACGCATATATCACAGGAAATAACATTTGCAAAAATCGAAAGTACTAATGAATTACAACTAAATCTAAATGCATCTCAAAAAAACTTGCTGCTTAAGTATAAGTCCTGCATTATTTATTTGACCGCAATACTTGATTTGCCTGTTCCAAGGGAAGCTGTTTACTCTTCCACCTATGCTCAATTATTTTCTCTAAACAACAGATGAAGTTGCGGATATAACTCAATTAAATTATAATTTATATCCCACCACCGTTATACTAAAAATCCCTTTAAGATTTTCTTTATTTTCTTTTAATCCTTGTTCCGTTAAATACTCTTTCAATAAATCTTCCGGCAGCTCGATCTTTTTAGTTTTTTTAATCTCAATATTATTGAATCCGGCTTCTTCAATAATTTGTAAATATTCATCGCGATCCAATGCTCCGGATACACATCCCGCATATAGTTCTGCTGATCTTTTTAGTTCCGCAGTCATTTCACCTTGAACGACAACATCGGAAACACAAAAATGTGCGCCCGGTTTTAATATCCTATATATCTCGGAAAATGCTTTTCTCTTATCAGGCACTAAATTTAAAACACAATTACTTACCACCACATCCGCATAATCATTATCCAAAGGCATGCTTTCAATATCACCAAACTTAAACTCTACATTTGCATAACCCAATTTATCTTTATTCAAGTTTGCTTTTTCTATCATTTCCTCAGTCATATCTATCCCAGTTACTTTCCCTTCTTCGCCTACGATTGCCCTTGCAACAAAAACATCATTCCCTGCGCCGGAGCCAAGATCAACTACGGTATCGCCTTTTTTAATTCCCGCATATTCCGTCGGCAAACCGCACCCAAGCCCAAGATCGGCATCTGCAACATATCCGTTTAGGTTAGAATAGTCATCCTGGAAAACCGCATAATCATTTTTATCCGGTGTACAACAGCTTGTAGGTCCACAGCTTCCCGCACCTGCAGCGCTTTTTGCTATTTCAGCATATTTATTTTTTACCACTAATTTAATTTCTTCAGGTGTGTTCATGATCCAATCCTTTTATTTAATTTTAACAATCACAAATTATCGAATAAAGTTTATCCATTTCCTTCTTTGCCCTTGCAAGTGTTTTATTGTTTATACAGTAGCAAACTCTTGGTCCGTCAATCTCGCCATCTATTAAGTTAACATGTTTCAATTCTTTTAGATGCTGTGATACTGTAGATTGCGAGAGGGGGAGCTGTTCTACGATATTTCCAACCATACAAGAATTCATTGATGTTAATATTTTAAGAATTCTTATCCTTGCCGGGTGCGATAAAGCTTTAGAAATATCAGCCAGCCACATGTCTTCTTTCGTGAATTCCTCTTTCTTTGAGAATGCCATTTCATAATCTCCTTAATCGTTCATCGTAAATATACGATAATTAAACCAAGAATCAACAGAAAAATTTATTTCCATTATTTGGTACTCATAAAGGGGAGTCATACAAGAGTCTCTTTTGAATATTTAATCATACTAATCCTTTGATCTCGCGAATCAAGCATGCTTTGCTGTTGTTATGGTTCAGACAATTATTATTCTTCATAATCTACATTATTTAATAACTTCTGTAGATTAGATTTAAATTTTTCAATTTCAATTCTTAATACTTTTTCTTTAAGGTAAGCTTTGTTGAGAGGCTGTTTAGAAGTTAACAGTTGATTAAACATATAGATCATTTTGTGTGGCATTACACTAATAAACCTTTAAATCTTTTCAAGTGGATTTAATCTTCAGTTTGATTATTTTTCTATTTATGAAAGCAAACGTAGTTGATGAATGATTAATACCCGGCAAATCGTTTTGGTAAACCCACGGTCTGTTAAAGACTTTGCTAAAATTATTATCCTTTTTGTTTGCCTCTCTTCCCCATTAATCTTTTCTCAAGTAAGCCGGAATTCAGTTTCAAATTATAACAGTCAACAACATCAACAATCCATAATAAGTTTAAGCGGCAACTGGCAATATAAATGGGGCGATTCGCCGGTTGACTCAAATGGAAATTACACATGGCTGTATGAGGCTTTTAGCGACACTTCATGGAAGTCAATCGACAAACCTTCCGATATATCTTTTAATCCTAATCAAACTGATCTTTGGGTTCGCACTAAACTGCCTCAATGGAATGGACACGGTGCAGCTATACTTATCGAACGCATCGAACAAATTATGGAAATATTTCTCGATGGGAAAGAAATTTATACCTATGGAAATTTTTCTGCAAAGGAGAAAATTGCTACTAAAGGCTGGCATTGGCATCTTATAAAATTGCCGCCGGATTTTGGTGGAAAAATTATTTCGTTTCACTTCCGGTCCGATGATCCTTACATCGGAATTGTGGGACCCGTTAAGCTTGGCTCGGCTATAAGTTTTATTGGTAACATTATCAAGAGTGATTTAGCCAAAATAATTATCAGCGTTATTCTAATCAGCCTGGGCATTTTATCATTTATAGTCTTAATCTTTCTAAAAAAATTAAAATACTATTTGGGTCTGGTAATTTTTCAAATATCACTCGGTATCTGGACGATTGCAACCTCCGCTCTAACCCAAATATTTATTAATGCACCGCGGTTCTTTTTTTACGCCGACCATATTGCTTTATACACTGCCGTAACCGGGTTTTTCATTTTCGCCGGGGAAATTATTGAGCCGAAATATAAAATAATTATGCGGCGAATCTGGCAAATAAATCTTCTTTATCTTATTGCAGTCATTATAATCGACTACATTACGTTCCCGGAATACATTGATACTGTCGAACCATATTTAATCATCTTAGCTGTTTCATCCTTGGTCTCATTAGGACTTATCATTCTCAGCGCATTAAACGGCAATTATGAAACAAGGCTTCTCTTGGTTGCTATGACGGTTTACGCAGCGGTTGCTTTAGCCGAGATTTATAATTATTTCGAAAACGTAGTTTGGCATAGAGGTACTTTTCAAATTCACTACGTCGATTATGGCGGATTTTTGTTCTATCTCCTTTTATGCTTAGTAATATTTTTGCGCTATCTGAAAATGAATAAGCAAAATATTTCCGCTAAGGAAGAGATTCTAAAAAATCAGCAGATTGCTCTTGAAGCCGTGAGAAATGAAAAAATAATTCAAGAAGAATTTGCGCATCATTTAATCTCTTCACAGGAAAACGAACGGAAATGGATTGCAATGGAATTGCACGACAGCATCGGGCAGGACCTTTTAATTATTAAAAATAATCTTTTAGCCGGGATACAGGAGGAAAATAATCCTCAAAAGTTATCCCGGTATATTCAAAGCGCATCGAACATTACATCGCAAGCACTGCAGGATGTAAGGGCGATTGCACAAAATCTGCGCCCACAGTTTTTAGATGAACTTGGATTAACGGCATCGCTTGAATCCGTAACGGAAAAGATTGCCGCTTCCTCCGAAATTGAATTTGAAGTATCAATTGAACAAATCGACAGCTTGATTCCCGCCGGGCAGGAGATAAATTTTTTTAGAATTGTTCAGGAAAGTCTTAACAATATTATAAAACATTCCGGTGCCTCGAAAGTATCGGTAACCGTTAAAAAAAATAATGACCGCATCGAACTGCTTATTGAAGATAACGGAAAAGGAATTAATGAAAATTATAACAGAGCCGGTTTAGGACTTACGGGCATGAAAGAACGAGCATTTATGCTTGGCGGTAAATTAGAAGTTACACCCCGCGCCGGCAGCGGAACTAAAGTTTATTTGGAAATTCCTGGTATTACTGGAAAATAACCAGGAACAATTATTAACTGATGTTACGCACATTTGATTTTTGACTAACCCCGACATTTAGAGGGTGTGTGAAAATTCAAATGTAATAAATAATTATTCCAATTATTATTATGAAGTTGTTTCTAAAATATAGTGTTTTTGTATTACCCCGGCATTCAGAGGCTGTGTGAAAATTCAGAAGTGATGAATAAAAATTCTAATTATGGTTTTAAAATATGACTACATTAATATGTTTTTTTATTGCCCCGACATTTAT
>JAKBMG010000123.1 GCA_021831685.1 Bacteroidota bacterium
AATGTTCCAAAAGTCTTTTACTATCTTTTTTACCGCTCCCGCCGTTCCCAACAATTCATCTTCGTAAGAGTAATTTATATTCACACCGAACTTTTTGCCGTCACCAAAATATTCAGTTATCTTTTCCGGCAAGTGATGAAGGTTTATGTAAATTTCATCAATTCCAAATCTTTTACACAACTCGATATTGTACTGCAGAACCGGTTTGCCTTTATAAAGGATCATCGGTTTTGGAATACTTTGTGTTATTTCTTTCAGCCTTTCGCCTTTACCGGCAGATAGTATTATTGCTTTCATTTATTACAGTAAATAGTGAATTGTGAACGGTGAAAGGTTCATTTTCTTAAAGAACGTATTAAACCACTAAGTAATTTTTGCGTTGTAATAATTTTGTTTTCAATAACGTCAAAGTCATATGGTTTTATATATTTCAACCTTAGAGAGATTTCTAATTGAGTATCGATTTCGCTTAGTGAACCGTTTGATATATTTAAAAAATGCATTTTATCTGCAACAGTTCTTCTAGTTAATCCTTCAGCGATATTTGATGGTATAGAAACTGCAGCTCTTCTTAATTGACTTTTTAGACCAAATTCTTCTTCATGCGGAAATTGTTTTGTTAACTCATAAATTGAATCAACTAGATTCATCGATTCCTTCCATAGCTCTAATTTCTTGTGAGGTCTTTCATTTATCATTACAATCCACTATTCACCGTTTGCTATTTACAATTTACCATTTCTAATTCACCATTTCTAATTCACACTCTTCCCTCTTCCAATTCCTTTTTAATAAACTCAATCGATGCCTTCAAACCTGCGCTCAACTCCGTCTTGGGCTGCCATCCTAACTTTTTAGCTTCCGTAATATCGGCAAGATTAGCAAACGCCTCGCCTGGTTGATCTGGTTTATAAATAGGTTTCGAATCGTTCTTTAACAATTCTGAAATAATCTTATAGATTGCATTTATTGAATAATTCCTGCCGCTGCCAAGATTAAAAACTTTTCCTGTTGTCCTATCATCTTCAATACATTTAATATGGAAATCGTTTACATCATCAACATAAACAAAATCCCTTCGCTTTTCTCCGGTACCGAATATAGTTGGCTGTTTGCCTTTTAACAGCTTGATTATAAATGAAGAAAATACAGGTGGAATGGTTCTCCTGTAATCCTGTCTTGGGCCATATACGCAAAAATATCTTAGAGCCGTTGATTTCAAATCATAAAATTTTGCATAAGCCTCTGCAAAATACATTGTTGCAAATTTACTAACCGAGTAAAAGCTCTGCGGCTTTACATCTTTTTCTGGAGTAGGTAAAACTTCACAGCCCTCATACAATGCAGAAGATTCTGCATAAATTATTTTCTTTATATTATTTATTTTGCAAGCTTCAAAAACATTAACAGTGCCGGTTACATTTATGTCGGAAGTCTCTACGGGATCTAATTGACAATCATTAATACAGTTCTTCGCCGCAAAATGAAAAACGTATTCCACGTTGTTAAAAACTGGATAAATATCTCTATCTCGAATATCAAGTTTATAAAATTTCACGCCATCCGGAATTTGTTCCTTCACACCATAAGATAAATTATCAATACCAATAATATCGTACTTGCCTTCTGCAATTAATCTGTCTGCTAAATTTGAACCGATAAAGCCGGCAACGCCCGTTATTAACACTTTAATTTTCATTTCTATTTTAGCAATTGTTTCTGTTATTTATGTAATTTACGATTATTAATTAGTAGGCAGTAAAGAGTAAGGAGTGGGGAAAAGAAAAAAGAACTGACTTCATTTAGTGACAAAATTTATCCGGATTGTCAATCATAGAAAAAAGCATTCTTGCGACTTCGTCATATTTTTCGATAAAATATTTATATTTTTCTGGTATTATATAATTTAAATCCTTTGAAAAATCTAACCATACTTCTGTTTCTGATTCTTCTGCTAAAGAATCTGTAAGTTTATTAACAAACGATTTGGGATATTTTCTTTTTCTCCATGCTTCAGCAATGTTTGCTGGAACTGAACGTGATGACCTTCTTATTTGATCTGTAAGTGAGTAGAGTTCTTCCTTGGGATAAACTTTTGTAATTTCAAATATTTCCAGTGCTAATAGATAAGAAAGTTGATAAACCTTTAAATCTCTAAATCCTCGATACTCCATACTGATTTCTCCTTACTCCCTACTGCTTTTACTTACTCCCTACTGATTTCTCCATACTGCATACTAAATATTGACTAGCGTCTTCACCCCTTCCCAATCGAACCTAAAATCCATATACCTCAGCCCGGCATTTTCAAGAGTTTTTCTAAGATGCTTACGTTTACCGTTATCAACACAAAACAGCATAAATCCCCCTCCGCCAGCCCCCATCACTTTACCGCCGAGCGCTCCGTTTTTCATCGCAAGTTCGTACCAATCGTCAATCTGCGAATTACTCATTTTTGTAGAAACTGATTTCTTAACAAGCCAATGCTCATTTAACAATCTTCCGAAACCGCAAACATCACCTTTCGTTAAAGCTTCTTTAACCTCATATCCAATCTCTTTTATCCTATGCATCGCTTCAACAGCATTGTTCTCTGTCTTTTCTACTGATTTCCCGCCTTTGGCGAGGCTCGCTTTCAGCGGCTGATTTCTGATTTCTGATTCTCTATCATCTTCTCCGCAACTTACTCTAAACTCTACACTCTTCACTCGTCTCTCGTCACTAGTCACTGTTGACTGTTCACCCCCACCCTCTCTACTCCCTACTGACCTCTGACTACTGACATCTGCCTTTTCCTCCGCTATCCTCCTCCCCTGCTCTCCCAGTATCTCATTCGCGTCTCTTTCAATATTTGTATAGAACATCATCAAACGGTTCTCCAATTCATAAATAATTTCAATATCAAGTGTCAACGGTGTCACAACAACATTTCCCAATCTGTCAATATCAAGTTGTATTATACCGCCAAACGCAGTGGCATACTGGTCTTGTTTTCCTATCGGTTTACCGATTAATTCAATTTCAACTTTACACGCTTCTTCAGCTAACTTTTTTATAGGAATGTGTCTTCTTAGCATCGAGTTCAATCCTTGTAACAAAGCTACGGTATAAGAGCTTGACGATCCCATACCAGTACCGGCAGAGAGGTCCGCCATAGAAGAAATTTCGAGGGGCCTTTTTATTTTAAGATATTTTAATGATTCGCGAACGATCTCATGTTTCAATTCATCTATTTTGTCAATCTCTATAATTTCAACCTTGCTGTAATTAATTTTTATTTTATTAACAATAGCCGGCTCATTAATATTGATATACATATACTTATTAATTGCCGCAGTAATTAAAAATCCTTCATGTTTACGGTAGTATGAAGGAAGATCAGTTCCTCCCCCGCCAAGCGGAAGCCTAAATGGTGCTCGTACTACTATCATGTTTTTTCCTTAGTAGGTAGTAAACAGTTCGTTGTTAAGAATTTATAATGAATTCCATTCTTCCGCTGAAATAGTGCGCTTTATAATATTCTCAATTTCATCTATCATCATCTTTAGTTGAGGAATGGAAAATTCTTTGTTCGAAGGAATTGCTATTCGATGGTTTTTGTATATCATAAACTGGTGACGTGTACCTGAATAAGGTCCCTCAAAATCAAGAGTTCTTAAACGATTTATGAAATCTCTTCTTTTACAAGGTACCCACTGAGGCATGAGCTGGTTTTTTATTTAAATTAATTTTGGCGATCACGGGCAATGGATGTCCAAATTTAATTCCAACCAATATCCAATCTTCCAATGTCGAGCGTAATTCATCTTGACATTCTTTTAGCGTAGCGCCAAAAGATATTACACCTTTACATTTAGGAATTCTCCCGGCGAAAGTACCGTCTTCCAGCTTGTCATATTCAGCAAGTGCTAAAAGATTATGGATATAATCAGATATGATAAATTTTGTCGCTATGTTTTTTACACTTTTCATTGTCAAATAATATATTATAGATTTAATGTAAATTAAAAATCCGTACTATAAAATAGTATAATAACTTAGGTTAATCAATTTACATACATCATTCACAGTAGAACTATTTACAATTCACTCTTTACCGTTCACAATCGCCGGCTCATTAATATTGATATACATATACTTATTAATTGCCGCAGTAATTAAAAATCCTTCGATTTACAATCATCAATCCTCAAACCTGTCCGGTGAGATGTCTTTGATTCTCTATCTCACGGGATCCTTCAATCCTAATTCCTACAATCTTCAATCCTTAAGTCATTTATTCTTTTGTGCAGTAATTCTTGATGAGATAAAAATTGATGCTAATTCATGTGCTTCACATTTCAATGAATCAACAAGTCCTTTTTCTAATAAATTTTCATCAATGATAAATTCAAGCCAAAATTCTGATTCATCAGCTTCCTCAATAACAACACTAATTTTAGAAATGAATGCTGCTTTGCTCTGAGCTAAACATGTTGCGCGGTAATTTGCAGCTACCGAAGTAGAACATCTTATCAACTGCCCTTTTAAATGATTCCCTAAAAAAGTATTTGGAAGTTTTACACCCAACTTTACACAATCATGTGCAAATCTTTTCGTTCGTAATTTTAATTCAGTCTTATCCATACTTTCGATTTATGATTTATTATTGTCGATTGTCGAATAAAAAAAATCCTGCAATCATCAATCCTAAAATCATCATTCATCACACCACGAATCCTTCAATCACCAATCCTAAAATCCTACAATCCTCAAATCCTACGACGCACCCTTCCCCAGTATCACCGCTGGTATCGTCTTAAGCAATATCTTAATATCAAGCAACAGCGACCAGTTATCTATATACTCCAAATCCAACTTCACCCAGTCCTCAAATTTGCGTATCTGATTTCTGCCGTTTATTTGCCATAAACAAGTAATGCCAGGTTTAATGCTAAGTTTTCTTCTATGCCAGCTGTCATATCTTTCAAGTTCATGTGGACCAGCAGGTCTGGGACCTACTAAACTCATATCACCTTTTAGTACGCTGAACAATTGCGGCGTTTCATCTATACTCCACTTTCTTAGCCATCTTCCAAATCTGATTATCCTCGGATCGTCTTTTATTTTGAACACGGGGCCATCCATTTCATTCTCACTCATTAATCTTTCTTTCAGTTTATCGGCATCCTTAACCATTGTCCTAAACTTCCAGCTCTTAAACGGCTTTTTATTTATTCCAATCACATTCCAATGATATAGGATTGGTTTCCCATCTGAAATCCAGATTCCTATTGCCGCTGCAACCATAAAGGGTGAAAATATTATAAGAGCTGCAATCGAACCGGTAATATCTATTATACGTTTTATGAAAAGTTCCATCTCCGGCTGTCTAACCACATTGAAGCTTATTATGCTCAACCCAAAAAGATTATCTATCGTAACATTCTTTGTAATGTGTCCAAAGAAATCTGAGTTTAGTCTTACTGCAACTCCCTCTCTCTCGCATATCTCAAGAACATCTCTAATTTGATCAAATCTTTTAGTGGAAATTGTAATTATTATTTCTTCCGGATTAATTGTTTTTAGAATATTTTGAATATTTTTATAATGATCAATTATCCCTATACCTTCTACCTTTTTACCTATATTCCCCTCCTCTCCCGTCAGCATACCTACTATATCTAATCCCCAATGAAAATTATCTTTAACGGTAGAGATAAAATTTTTTGCTCTTGTTCCAGTTCCTATTAAAAGCACCCTCTTCCGGTTTCTTCCCTTAAGTCTTATTAAAGAAGCTGCATAGAACAGCAGACTCTTCTCAGCAATAAATAAGAACAAGCTGATTATAAAGAAAACTATGAATAGTGTGCGTGGTATATCTTTCAATCCAAATAAGAATAGAACAGCTATGGTTATTAATGAGCCGGTAAAACATACTTTTATTACAATTGAATATTCTCTTAACAAAGATGTAAATCGTTGGTAGCTGTAAGCTTTATGGTAGTCGAATAAGACTTCGTAAACAATACTGAGAACAATTATAATTAAAATATATGATGTCCTGACTTCTTCTTTTGGTGGGAAAAGACTAGGCTCTACTCTGTTCAGCAATATTGAAATAATATATGCAATCACAAAGCTGATAAATGCAGTTCCAAAATCAGCAAGCTGCGCTATACGTCTATGATATGAAGATCGCCAGATCATTTTTAAATATTAAATGTTGTATCTGTTTATCCAACTTCCCAAGTTCTCAAGTTCTTTAGACGCGGATTTTAATAACCGAATGGAATACACGGAAGTCAATTAAGACCAAGCCGGGTAATAACACGGTGAATATCTTCGCCTCTTTCTCCGGCAGCAACACTCTTCTTTTGGCGTATCAGCCGCTTACGAACATTTTCTTTCAGAATCACCCCTTCTTCGTGATCGCCAAAAATTTCAAAAAGTTTTTGTTCAACAACCTTAGCGATTATTTCAGTGAACTCTTTTTTAGTCATATTTGCAATTGTTGTTTCCATGATCAAATGTTATGTTGAACTCTGGATCATATTGATTTTTTAATTGTTATGTACGTTCAACGTAATGTACTGTTCTAACTTAGGGCTTAGAAATAAAGGAAGATTTATCAACTTAAACTTTTTCCCGGCTGACGTTCTTTGTTCTTCAACCGAATGCTTACCGGAATAAAACCGAACTGCAACATCAGTATCGGAGTTATCAAGAAAAATTTGCAGCGATTTCAATTTCCCGCTGGCGCCGGATTTTACCTCAACAGGTATAAGATTACCGTTAAAATTGTACAAATAATCTATCTCGGCGCTTGCCTGTCTTTTTTCCCTAACCCAAAAAGTTATTAACGCTTCGGGCGAGTACTGAACGCTTAATAATTCTTGTCCGATTATGTGCTCTGCAATCTTTCCTTTATAAACATCCGTTAAATCATTTCCTATGAAAATTTCTTTTTCAATCCCGCTT
>JAKBMG010000200.1 GCA_021831685.1 Bacteroidota bacterium
AATATTGGCTGAAGATATGAAACCATTAAATTTAGTAACACTTGCCAATTTATCTAAGATGCTGAACATATTTTTCAAAGTTTATCTTAACGAAATTTGTAAATGTAAACTTGGTTCGATTAATGGTGTTGCTGTAGACCCACTAAATATAACTGCTAAAGATTATTCACAAGGCAGAAAAGTCAGCGTAGTGTATTCCGGTGGTGACGATCTTTTCATCGTTGGTGCCTGGGATGAAGTTACCGAACTGGCCTACGATATTCAAAGATGTTTTAAGGAATATAGCGGACTTGGTATTTCTGGCGGATTGACATTGCACAAGCCGAACTTTCCTCTTTACCAGATGGCAGAAATTTCCTTGCGGGCAGTTAATACTGCTAAAAACAAAAAGGATGCGACAGGTAGAGAAACTAAGAATTGTATTGCACTATTTTATAATGAATCATGGAAAATAAAAAATAGAAAACTCAATGACCGAATTGAAAGGATTAACAGAGTATATGCGAGGAATGACAACGTTAATGATCGAATCACTTTAGCAATTAAATGGAATGAACTTTATGAAATTGCCTTACTCACCGAACAGCTTGACAAAATTTACGATGATCTTCCACATGGATTTTATCAAAAACTATTTGCTGTCATAAAGATTTGGCAAGAAGATAGTAAATTATATATGCCAGCGATGAACTATATTCTTCGAAAAATTCAAGATATTAGTCAAGATAAAAGTAAAACGGAAGAAATGATGAAAGTACTTATTACCTTAGACCTTGAAAAGATGAAATCTCTGCATTTGCCGTTAACATGGGTTGAAAATCTCAATAAGAAAATGGAGTAAGGTTATGGGAAAATTTGAAGAAGTTATAAAACCGGCATTGATGAATAAAACTTTTGCAGAATTAAACGCCGAGGTTCTTGTCGAATCTGCTAAAGAAGAAGGGAATAATTTATTAGCGGAAGCATTAAAAAATAACCAATTACGAAAGTTCTATGATTCTGTGAAGCAAATCGAACGAAGAACATTTCGGATGGCAGGTACAAAAGCTTTGAATCAAGATATTCTAGCGCAGTTAGTTTTTCTTCGCCCTCATTTAGCAAACGCAGCTGAGAAAGCAAGAGGAAAGCCGGAGGAATATGCAATGTCAAGGTTACATCAAGTTTTGGATATTTGTTTAATTCCGTCTGTTCTTAAAACAAAAGACGATCTTAGTCGTTTTGTTAAATATTTCGAAGCAATCGTTGCATATCATAAATAAGAGGATATTATTATGGCAATGCAAAATGGTAATACAACTAGGACCCTGCACGGACATATTATAATTGCAGGATTTATTCAATGTGAGACCGGTATTCATATTGGCGGGGTTTCAGATACTATTGAAATTGGTGGAATCGATAAGCCTATAATTCGCAATCCCCTTGATGGTTTTCCATACATCCCGGGCAGTTCATTAAAGGGAAAATTGCGTAGCATTATTGAGAAATTTGCGGTAAAAAATAATAAATCTCTAATTGCTAACAGACATGGCGGAGACAAAGAAAAGAAGGTTTGGAGGCATGAGTGTGAGGATTTTAATGATGCTAAAGATTGCCCTTTATGTCGCATATTTGGATCAACAGGTAAATTTGCGGAAAAAAATAATTATCCTTCGATGCTTCTTGTTAGAGATTGTAGGTTTGCGAACACAGAACTTCTTGTTCAAGATGGTTTGCCGATTGTTGAAGCAAAAATGGAGAATGCTATAGACCGACTTACCTCGGCAGCGCATCCAAGAACATTTGAACGTGTCCCGGCAGGAGCAGAATTTAATTTTGAGTTAATATATCGAACTGAGTCATTAAACACTATGATTGTCAGTAATATTAATCTGGATAGTAATCGAGTTAAAGAAGACCTAAATAATATTTTAACGGCAATGGACATTCTTGAAAAGGATGGTCTTGGTGGTAACATATCCCGCGGGTATGGTAAGATTAAATTCCACATTAGAGAGTTCCAAGGTTATGATACTAATGATAATGTGAAAGGTGGATTCAAGGTTACAGATAATAAAGATGCAAAATTGATAACTGAATGTAAGAGTATTATGAATAAAATTGAATTTACAAAAACATAACCTCGATAACGCCAAATGGTTCAAATTAGATTAGTTAAATTACATTTTAGTTCAGCCATGCATTTGGGATCCGATACAAAAGGCGTAGGTGTAGAAATGATACAACCGACTGCGTACTCGGACACATTATTTAGTTGTTTGATTAATGGATATGCAGACCTTTTCGGTAAAACATCCACAGATAATTTATTAACAAAATATCTTAATGAGAAAGAACCGCCACTTCGATTATCTTCCGGATTTCTATTCAGTGAAGGGCAATATGAAACTAAGTTTTTTTTACCTAAACCCCATTTAAATCCTCCGGATTTTTTTCATCCGATATTTGGAGTAAAAAGAAAGATAGAAAACATGAAAGCAGTTAAAAAAACGGAGTTGATTTTATTGGATAGCTTTCATGATTGGATTACAGGTAATGATGTTTCCCCAAAAAAATTTGAGATGGAGGATTTTTCAAAATATTATTCTTATGAAGTTCGACCACAACACACTAGAGATAGACTTACAGACGCTTCCTCAATTTATCATACCGGACTTATACATTTCAATATTAATTCCGGACTGTATTTCCTTATTGGGTTGAATGATGACTTTCTCGACTGGAGAAAATTTAATCGATTATTAACACATGCCGGTAAAAATGGTTTAGGAGGTCGTCGTTCTGTAGGCAATGGAATTTTCGAAGCGGAGATTGAGGACTTAACGGATGATTGGGCTCGCCTTATTAATCTTCCTCCGCAAAACGGATTCATAACATTATCACTGTACTTCCCTAAAAACATCAATACTTTAAAACCAATAGCTTATGAATTGGTTTCACGCAAGGGATGGTCCTTTTCCTCCTCGAACTTCCAACAAATAAAACGTAAATCGTGTATGATGTTCGGTGAAGGTTCAATATTTGAGAACGAACCTGCTGGAAAGTTAGTAAATGTTAAACCGGACGATTTCCACAATCACGAGGTATATAGATACGGAGTACCATTTAGGTTCCCTTTCAAGATTTTAGGTGACAATCATGGGTCATAGAACCGAATATCTTGAAACAAAAACACTCAGGCTGAAAACACTCTCGCCTGTCCACATACGCGCTGGTGAAGGTAGTAAGGAGTATGGACAAGGATTTATACGGTTGAATTCTGATTTTATTTATCTTATTGATACTCCTTCCTTACAACGGGAACTCTATAATGCGGGAGGGTTGGGAGCTGTTCAAGTGTTTGCGGATTATTTTAGCAACACTAATTCTGAAAAAAATATTATTGATGTTCTAAATAAAATCAAAAAGAAATTCGGCTTTGATTATGAAAAAAACATTAAGAAAATTTCGAAAGGTATAATACCTACACCCAAAGGGAACCTGCTGATGAAATCTGCCTTGGGTCAGCATCTCATTCCAGGTTCTTCAATTAAAGGAGCTATTAAAACCGCTGTATTATATAACATTTTGAATAACGCGGAGTCATTAAAAGATTTAGATGTTTTTGTAGAGAAGAAAATCGGGGAATATCGTAGATCAGTAGACAAGCATAAATTCAAAGAAACATTTGGTAAAGAACTTCTTGTTGATAACTTCCAGTCTAATGAACCGAAAGAGGAAATCGATAATTTGTTGAGACAACCCAGCGGGGAAGGTTCATTTAAGGATTTCTTCAGAGCGATCAAAATTAAAGATGCAATGATTGAGAAAAGCGATGGAGATAAATCAAAATACGGCACGATAACAGACCTGAAACCAAACGAAAACAAAATCATCATCACAACCTTAAATAATGAAAAGTTGCTTTCAAGTATTGAGAATTTACCATCAAACAAAAGTATTCAATTGGGACAAAAAGTTAAGGTAGAATCTGCAGAAAAAATTAAAGGAGAAGTAATTGCGACACGTGTTGAATTTATCGAGGATTATGTCATCAGTAATGTTGAATTCCATAATGTGATGATTATGTCACTTAATAAGGAATTGCAAACATATGAATTTTATCAATTTAGAAAAGAGGAAAGCCAACATGGTAAAAAGGCAATTGATAACCGAATCCAGTGTTTTGAAGGTGATGCTCAGGTTACAATTTCCTTAGATCATAGTATCCTTGATAGTTTTTACAAACAGTGCAAATTGCACCCCCCTTTTAAAGATATTAGTTCACTTCTAAATTTGTGTAAAACATTTGCAGATAGACAATGGCAGGAAGAACAAAATTACTTAACTAATGAAATTCAGAATGGACAAGTAAATCTAGATTCTATTAAGAAATATTATGACGACAACAATGGAAAAGCCACATTGCGAATTGGTTGGGGCACAGGTATGTTAGGTACTACGGTTGATTTACTTTTAAAACGAGAGAGAAGAAAAGAACTTCGCAACAAAGTTATAGCTGTTCAAAAGCCTGGTCAACTTAATGATTGGCCGCTACCTGCTCCCAAATCACGTCGTTTTGTATTAGATGAACATGAAAAACCTTTAGCCCCATTAGGATGGATACAATTACTTGAGAGGTAATAGTGGAAAAAACGATTCTTGAAATACTTCAGAAACAAAATCCAGAAATTGATTGGCAAAACGATTACCTAGATGAGATTGACTTATGGACTGCTGGCATTGATGATTTAACTAACGAGTCCATCAAAGAAAAAGTTGAACACTATTTTAAAAAAATATTACCTAAGCAATGGAGAGTTTTTAATACAATTACAGAATATCAGAAAAAAGAAAAGTCTTTTGAATTAAAGAAATATGATGTAGGTATTTTTCTAGTAGGATTTTCTGAAGTTCCTATCATTTTGAGTCTATTAATACTGCAACCGAAAGAAATATATTTTATATACTCTCCTGAATCAAAATCAACTCTACCATGGATCTTGAAAGGAGTTGTACAAATTGACGATAAACTTGGGAAAATGGTAGAAAGTGCAATTATCAGCATGTTATATTCACGAGAAATTAAGACAGCATCTGATCCAATTCTGACTTTTGAACAAATTGAAGATATCATCAAAACACATAATTCTGGACAGATTGCAGTTGATATTACCGGGGGCAAAAAGACAATGATTGGAGGCGCATTTCTCAGTGCTTCGATTTCAGAGCAATGCGATTTCTTTTATGTTGATTTTTTAGAGTACAATGAACAAAGTCGTAGACCAAAACATGGTACTGAATTCTTGAATAAACTTTTAAATCCCAAGTTCGCCAATGAATTTATTAAGAAAGTCACGGATGAAGGAGTAAGCCGCGAGGATGCGATTCAAACCATGATAGAAACCTTTAAACAATCCGAGAAAAAAGAATCCCTTTTATAATGTCCGCTACTAAAGATGATATTGAAAAACTGTTTAAGTACCTAAATTTGTCTTCCATAAGAGAACTTTTGACTGTTACTTCGCTTGATGATGAAACGGCAATTGAAACAGCTGAAGAATTTATGTCAAAAACTCCCTCACCAATTTATGATAATGCCTGTTTACGTCTTATCTATTATCATAGCAGGTCTTTAAACGAAAAGGAGAAACTATGGGATATTACAATTAGATGGCTTAAAGTCTGCGTAAATGTGAGTGCTGAGACGAATTTGTTTTTTGAGCATTATAAACTTGACCGAGAAGAAGAAGTACAAAGAATATTGTTCGATGTTGACTTCGCTACTGCTATTTACAATGTATCTAATAAAATGTTAGGTTACTTCAACAACGATAACGAACGAAAGCAGATTCTTACTTACCTTCTTCGCAATTGGTTTCTTCCACGCTATGATTTTGAGTCAGTTGAAAAACTGATCAAACAATTTCCGGAAGATTCCTTTTTCAAAAGGGCGAAAGACTATTCCCGTGGTATTTTAAATTTATCATTATCTGCTTGGAAAGTCATTGCCCTCTCCTTTTTACCTTTTATAATTATCAGTCTTTCAATTTTTTGTGATTTCTCGTTTATGAGTTTTTTTGATATAAAATTTCTTCCAATTGTAAAAGATAGTTTTTCGAAAAGTAATACGATTTTATATAACACACCTGAAGTTTTTACAGAAATAATTTATCTACTTCTGTTTTTGTATATGCTAGGCAGTATCTGGTTGAGGGGGCATTATATATTTTTAAAATCTCCAAGACTTTTTATAGGAATCATAATCGGGTATATCCCGTTGTTGGCTGAAGAAACATTTATGAAATTATCTTCGAGTATTGTATCGTCAATACCTGTTATTTTAGTTCCTACATCAATAATGTTTTTTTTCTTAAGTTATTTATATCTGTCATTCGAAATTAAAAAAGCAACTGGAACCGGGAAAAAGGAAGAAATAAGAAAAAGAACATTTAAGGTTTTAGCTCAGGGAGTAAACTACTCTTTTTTCCTTGGATTAATTTTGCTTGATATTTTTTCTTTAATAATGCCTGAACATTCAGAAAATCTACATTGTGGTATAATTGGGGTAATTAATCCCCTTGTACTTTTATTTTTTTTCCCAATCGCATTATTTCTCGGTGTTGTTGTTCAATTCATTTGGGAAGAAAAACCCATTACGCACCCCATAAAATGACGAGTGCAGAGTTTAGAGTGTAGGATGAAGTGTGTAGGGTGTGAAACTTGCCATCTTTGCCAGTGCAAAAATATAAAGAGTCTATACCCGACAGTCCTTATTTCTTTACATAGAGGTGATTATAAATGAAGGTAAAATCACTAATACCTGCGGAGAGCTTAATAAATAAGATTTTAGTGATAAGAAATCACAAAGTAATTCTTGATAGAGATCTTGCCGTTCTTTACAACGTAGAAACCCGTGCATTGAAACAAGCGGTTAAAAGAAACATTAAAAGATTCCCCGCA
>JAKBMG010000142.1 GCA_021831685.1 Bacteroidota bacterium
TAAATAGAATTTCAATATCAATTGGATTATAGAGGTCGTAACTAACTAATTTCTAAAAACAAAAAGAGAGGTTCACAATGAAAAAAGTAATGCTTACTTTAATGTTCGCATTCATGAGCGTGTCCTTGTTTGCTCAAACTACTATCCCCATTACTTTTGCTGTAAACATGAAGATCCAAGCAAAAGAGGGATACTTCAATCCACAAACAGATCATATCTATATCAGGGGAAATTTTCAGGTAGATGTTGGGGATGCTGCAGATTGGTCGGGAACGACATTTACAGCAACGAGCCCGAATCAGGATTCAATATATAGTTTGACTATTAACTTCCCGGATAGCCTGGTAGGGAAAGATTTTGCATACAAATTTGTTTTAAATGATGGAGGATGGGAATCACTTCCTACTAATGCAACTTATCCGGATGGAAATAGACATCTTATTGTTACTTCTCCATCAATGACCCTACCTGTTGCATATTATAATGACGACAGTGTCCTTATTGTGCAGGCTACTAACACACTTAATATAACTGTAGACTTATCTTCAATTTATGGTACGGGTAAAGGATATTTTGATCCCAATGTGGATTCATTAGTCTTCCAAGGTTTATTTGGCAACGGTTCTGTCATCAGCGGAAATAGAACATTGGTTGCAAATGATCCAATCCATCCGTGGATTTATTCGACATCTTTAGTAATTAAAGATGTGCAGGGCGACTCTACACAATGGAAATTAAGGGCATTCCCGGATAGCAATTTCTTTAATGGCGGATGGGAAGTAGCAAATAATTATGTAACAGCTATTGGCCCCGATAGTTCCACAACAGATATACCTACTTTCGTCCCGACTATTTTCCCAATTCAGCCTGCTTTAACTACTAATTCCTATGTCTTCTTTCAAGTTGATATGAATAATGCAGTAAATAAATATACACAACAAAAGGTAGATCCTAAGAGTATACTTATCGTCGGCATAAAAGGCCAGAACCCCGTTTTAGGCGGCTGGGCAGGTAATTGGCTCCCGTCAGATACGGTAAATACAGATACAACTAAAGCAACTCTGATTCAATTAAATGACAGCGGTAAAAATGGCGACAAAGTTGCCGGAGATGGTATTTGGTCCGGAGTAGTTACTTTCCCTGTGGGCAATGTCGGTGGTCCCGGTCTATTTAAATACGGATTTTATTATACAGGAGCAGATACTTTAAACGGCGGGTATCATCCTATGGATAATGAATTCCTTGATGGCTCTGTGAATCATTGGGTTGATGTTAAAGTAGGAGATACTGTTGATGTCAACAGTAAATTCGGCGACCCAACTAATTATTCTACTTTAACGGGTATCAAGAAAGAAAATAATTTAACCCCTGCAAAATATTCTTTGGAACAAAATTATCCGAATCCTTTCAACCCTTCAACCATTATTAAATATAGCGTTCCGAAAGCTCAATTAGTAACACTAAAGGTTTACAACCTACTTGGGCAAGAGGTTGCTACACTTGTAAATAATCAACAAAATGCCGGTAATTATCAGGTCACATTTAATGCTGATAAATTAGCAAGCGGTATTTATTTCTACAATTTGAATACTGCCGGTTTTAATTCAACTAAGAAGATGATCTTGTTGAAGTAGGAATCTAAATAATTAAAGCCGGTATGAAAAATTACCGGCTTTAATTTTCTTTAATTGACTAAAAAATATTGTTTTAATGAATGGTATATTCTTTCCATTTAAAGAATACGATTTTGAGATACGGTTTTCTACTGATGAATTTTTGAGAATCATTAATGATAAATATCCGGGAGTAAAATGAAGTTCCTTTTTGTTTTTTCGCTTTTGTTTATAACAAGTTTTCAATTGAACGCGCAAAAAATATTATTTAAGTCAAAAGACTATACCGCGTTCTCAAATAAAGTAGTACAGGGTGATTATGAAGCAATAGCGAAATCGCCTCAAGAAATTATTTCTTCTTATAAAAGTAATTACGAAGAATTAATTTCTAATGAAATTGATTTTAAGTTCAGTATAAACGGACTTGATAATGAACGCGATCACGGACAGGATCATCATTTAATTATCGGAACAAAAAATGGTAGCTATACGTCTCCTGTTTATTTGTTTGGGCAAAATGATCCTTTAAGTGCAACCGGGAATAAAAAAATTGGGAAACTTACTTCTGACGTAACTCTTATTCTTCGTGTAGATATGCGAAATGTACTAAATGATTTTAAAACCAAAGGTTACTATGAAACTTATGACAGCAATAAAATTTATGAAAAGGACTTCAAGGGCGTATATGTAGTAGGAGGGACCCCTCCTCTTACTTGGGATTTTTCATCTTTACCGGGTAATAGAGAATTTAAAATGACTGATGTTGGCGATGGTATTTATGAAATAAAGATTCAAATAGATCATATACAAAAACCCGGTGCAAGGAAAGAAAAATGGCTTAAATGGAAATTGAGTAAAGATATTACGCATTACCCTTCTTATCATTCTCCCGATGTTTTAGTGGATGCACTTTATAACCATGCTTTGGAGGAAATGACATTAAACCTGCGTCCCGACGGTGCATTTATGGCGGGTGCAAAATGGACAGGGGTTTGGACTCGGGATATTAGCTATAGTATTTTCCTTTCGTTGGCTATGGTGAATCCCGATGCCTCTAAAACAAGCCTCATGGCTAAAGTAAAGAATGACAGAATTATTCAAGATACCGGTACAGGCGGCGCATGGCCTGTTTCGTCGGATAGGCTTGTCTGGGCTATTGCTGCATGGGAAGTTTATCTTACTACCGGCGATAAAAAATGGCTTACTTCAAGCTATAAGATAATTAAGAATTCTGCTGATGATGATCTGAATACCGTATATGATAAAGCTACCGGTTTATTTAAAGGCGAGTCGTCGTTCCTTGATTGGCGTGAACAAACATATCCTCGATGGATGGACCCGAAGGATATTTATTCTTCGGAAAATCTTGGTACTAATGCCGTTCATTACAAGGCATTAATAATATTGTCTGACATGGCAAAAATATTAGGAAAGCCTTCCAGGCCCTATTTGGAAGTTGCACAAAAAGTCAGAAAAAATATAAATAAATTATTGTGGCTGAAAAATAAAAATTATTATGGACAATATTTATACGGCAGAAATTATTTCTCTTTATCACCGAAATCAGAAGCCCTTGGTGAAGGATTAAGTGTATTATTTGGTATACCTTCTAAAGTTAATGCTAAAAAAATAATTGAAAAAGCACCTATTACTAACTTTGGAATAACATGTATCTATCCGCAGACACCTAATATTCCTCCTTATCATAATAATGCCATCTGGCCATTTGTTGAATCTTATTGGGCTTGGGCATCTGCAAAAGAGGAAAATGTGAAATCTGTTAATTTCGCACTTGCGTCAGTTTATCGTGCGGCTTCTTTATTTATGACTAATAAAGAAAATATGGTAGCTTCGACCGGAGATTATCTCGGAACTGAAATAAATTCCGATCGCCAGTTGTGGAGCATTGCCGGAAACCTGGCTTTAATATATCGTGTAATTTTCGGAATAAAACTAAATCCGAACTCACTTGAGCTTCATCCTTTTATTCCTAAAGAATATTCAGGCGTGAGAACCCTAAGCAACTTCAAATACAGGAATTCAATATTGTCAATTACTATCAATGGTTTTGGTAATAATATAAAGTCATTTATACTGGATGGCAAAGAAATATCAGGGAATAAAATTAATGCTGATTTGATAGGCAAGCATAAAATAATTTTGAATATGAATAATCAGATGGAATCTAAATCTTACGTTAATTTAGTAAAAAATTATTTTTCGCCGGAAACACCAATTGTAAAACTTTCGGATAATACTCTAGAGTGGAGCCCGGTTTCAGATGCAATTGGATATAAGATCTATAAAAATGGTAAAGAATTATCAGGAACAGCACACAACGAATTTACTATCGGAGATGATAAAAAATATTCTGATTATCAAGTAATGGCTATTGGTAAAAACAGAACTCAATCATTTTTAAGCGAACCTTTATCAGTATACCCAAATAAAGAAAAAATTATTATCCAAGCTGAAGAAGGTAATAAAGAAGTACAAAATATATTTCCAGGATATTCAGGTAAAGGTTATGTCGCATTAGATAAAAATTTGTACCCTAATCAAATTGTAAAATTATTTATTGATGTGCCTAGCGATGGACTTTATGCGATTGATTTTAGATATGCAAACGGAAACGGTCCTATAAATACAGATAATAAATGCGCCATTAGGACTCTGAAAATTGATAATGAAATTGCCGGCCCCATAATCATGCCTCAAAGAGGAGTTGACAATTGGACTGACTGGGGTTTCACTAATTCAATAATCGCAAAACTGAGCAAAGGAAGACATGAAGTGCAAATAATTTTTACGCATTCGGATAATAATATGAATGTCGAAACAAATTCTGCTCTACTTGATTATATTAGACTAATAATGATAACTTAAGTCAGCATAATTTAATTGGAATTCTTAATTTGACTATAATTAAAAAAATATTTTTTATCTTTATTTTAACTATAATTTGTCCATTCCAATTTGTTCTTCCAAAATTAAGCGATGTAAATACCTTTATCCGGGTGGATAACTATTTTAATAATGTCAATACAGACAAGGCAAGATATTCCCCGGGTGATACCGTTAATTTCAATATTGTCTTCAATAATCAAATGTCAGGCGCAAGCCTCCTGGTTAAATATTTCCATTTGAATGATGAAATATTTGAACAAACAATTGATCTTAATCAAGTAAGTAATGTCAGTTGGAATTGGAAAACCCCTCAATACGATTTCCGGGGTTATCTCGTTGAAATATTTTTAATACAAGGAAATCAAATTGTTGACCAGACTAATATTGCTGTCGATGTTTCATCGACTTGGAATTATTATCCCCGATATGGATTCCTTTCAAATTATCCTTCTCTAAGCCAGGATAGCATTCAATCAATTATTGAAACTCTAAACAGATACCATATTAATGGGATTCAATTTTATGACTGGCAGTATAAACATAATATGCCCCTTGACGGGACTCCGCAAGATCCGGCTCCATATTGGAACGATATTGCTAACAGGACTGTATATTTTTCTACCGTAAAAGGTTTTATTGATGAAGCCCATAAATTTAATATTAAGACAATGGCTTATAATCTTCTTTACGGTGCCTACAGTAATGCATATTTAGATGGTGTCCCTGATCAGTGGGGATTGTATAAGGATACAAATCATCAGAACAGATGGATGTACTCATTACCATCAGGATGGGCGAGTAATCTTTATTTTATGGACCCGTCTAACAAAGCATGGCAGGCATATTTATTTACTCAAGAGAAAAAAGTTTTTGAAGCTCTTCCTTTTGACGGCTGGCATGTAGATCAAGTGGGAGACCCGGGAACCGTCTATAATTATCAAGGACAAAGTGTTAATGTTGCCAACAGCTTCAGGGATTTTTTGCAGACTGCTAAAGATTCTTTATCTGTCCCTCTTGTTATGAATGCAGTAAATCAGTATGGTCAATCGGATATACTAAAAGCTCCCGTAGATTTTTTATACACAGAGGTTTGGGATCCTAATACCTCTTTTTCAGACTTAATAAATATTATAGTTAAGAATAATACTTTAAGCAATGGGAATCTTAAAACTGTTCTTGCAGCTTATGTGAATTACAATCTTTCAAATAATCCGGGATTCTTTAATATGCCAGGGGTCTTATTTCTTGATGCGGCTATTTTTGCAGCCGGAGCCTCACACATAGAGCTCGGCGAACACATGCTCGGTAATGAATATTTTCCTAATAATAATTTAAAGATGAGCGATGACCTTCAAAGAAAGTTAATAAATTATTATGATTTCATGGTCGCATACGAAAACCTATTAAGAGATAGTGTTAGTATGAAACAAATAAATATTACTTCAACATCTAATTATCATTTTTCTTTTTTCCCACCCGCGCAAGGAAATATTTGGTATCTGCCTTATGGAAAAGGGAACAGAGATATTATTCATTTTATCAATTTTGTTAAAGCAAACTCAATGGGATGGCGGGATGCAAATGGTACGCAAACTACGCCGGATACTTTATTAAATATCCAAATTACTGCATGTGTTGCTGCAAAAGTTTCCCGGGTTTGGTTAGCTTCTCCTGATTTTGAAGATGGTTCTCCTGAAGATTTATCTTTTACTCAACAAAATGATTCTGTAATATTCATTATCCCAAAATTAAATTATTGGGATATGGTTGTTATTGAGTATTCAGATAGCACCACTTCAATTAATAATAATTCCAATAAAAATAACCTTGGGGATTATTTTAAATTACAACAAAATTATCCTAACCCATTTAATCCGGAAACTACAATCGATTATCAATTACCTTTTGGTAGTCAGGTTGTATTAAAGGTCTATGACATACTTGGGAACAACATAGCTACACTTGTAAATAAAGAACAACGTCCCGGTAATTATGAAGTTAAATTTAATTCACAACTGAATAAGAACAACAAACAACTTGCAAGTGGTATTTACTTTTACACTATCCAAGCGGGAGATTATATTGAGACCAAAAAATTGGTGCTATTAAAATAATAACTCCAAAATGTCATTTCGACCGAAGGGTTTACCCCGTTTGCGGGTGCCTGTCCCGTTTGCGGGAAGAAATCCCATGTATAGCAGCATAGTAACACAAGTTGAGTATGGGATTAAAGTAAGATAAAAGATATCACCGCATAGTGCATAAGCGTCAACTTAATATTTCTCCCAAACCTTTGTAA
>JAKBMG010000036.1 GCA_021831685.1 Bacteroidota bacterium
TCGTTACAGCTACAGACCAGATTATGAGACTAAAGGACGGCTTACCAAAAGAAAAGAGACAACAATTCAACATACTGGTGAAGCGAACAAATAGCTATGCCAAAAAGCTTGTTGGTAACAAAGATATTGAGGCGCTACGCACTGAGTTCGATGTTTTGAGCAAACCTCTAATCGGATATCTAAATACATTTGGTTCCGGCAAAAAGTATTTTATTTACGCCTGTGAGGGAGATATGACTCTTTGGATTCAAGAGAACAAGGAGCCACAGCAAGATCCCTACTGCGATTCTCCATGCGGAAAGATTATAGATGAAATAGGAAAAAAAGGAGGCTAATCAATGGAAACTTTTCTTTACACACTCAACTTAGCTGTTCACAATTTGCTTTTCGTCGCTTGTGCAGCGGCTCCCTTTTATCAACTGCGAATGGTTTACAAGAGAGCAAAATTTGGAAAGAAGATATACTACGAAATGGATAGTCTGATGGAAGAAATTCTTAGTCAGCAGCCCCGATTGTGCTTTTGGTTCATCATCGGTTTAATTGTTACCGGCTTTGCATTCCCGTTGATTCACTATGGCTTTCATGGTGAATGGCAGCAGCGAACATCTTTAGTATATTGGGCACTTTCCATCAAGACATTTTTGGTTTTCATAGGATTCGGGATTGTTAATTATGGAATGTATGTAATTGACAAACAGATACAAGGAATATTCAAAACGTTCAAATCGAATGAGCAGCCGCCAGCCGATGTTTTGGATAAATTCTTTGCCCTTCGAACCAGAAGAAGAAAATTTTGTACGGTGTGTTTAATCTTAGCTATTGCAATTTTAGTCATAAGTCCAATTCTTAGTTTTTATTGATAAGGAGAAAATAAAAATGTTGAACGAAGTGTCGAAGATCCCGACTCAGTCGGGGAAATCCCGCTATGCGGGGAAAAAATTTACAACATCGGCAAACCGCCTTTTGATTTTCTTGGGATTGCTTTTTATTTACTCATACAATGTTCATGCGCAGTGCTCTAGATGGGGGTTAGGAAGTCATGAGAGATCGGGTTCTCACTCTTATATAAATCCGGCAACGGCGGCTTTGCTCTCTTTGCAGCCGATGCCAATCGCTATAGGGAATTTTTATTCCGGCGATTGGGGAAGAGGAACTTTATACACTGCAGTAGAATTAGCCCTATTTATTCCAGGAATGATTTTAGTGATGGACAATTCCGGCTGGTGGGGACACCGCCGCGATGATGGTTACTATAACACCTCGTACAGCAACACTAATTGGACAAAAGCAGAGCGGGATCGGTTTTATTATTTACTTGCCGGTTACATTATAGTCAAAGTCATCAGCGCATTTGATGCAGGTTATTCAGCTGAGCGGCACAATACATATTATGCTCTTAAATATGATGAACAAAGTAAGTCGCTCTCGCTCGCATTTAGATATTCGTTTTAACATTGGCTGGATTGGTATATTATTTAACAAACAATTTGAGAGCGGAGTAAACTAACTCTGCTCTCTAAACTTAATGGAAGGAGAAATTAAATGTGGAATTCAGGTTGTTCATGGTGGTGGGGACCCGGATATTTTTTCGGAGGACCGTTTGGTATGATATTCGGACTCGTTTTTTGGGCGGTGATTATTTACGCCGTATTCCGATTGATCTCTAACCTATCGAATCGATCTGCGGAAGTAGGTAGAAAAGAAGAAACTGCTTTAGATATCCTCAAACGAAGGTATGCAAAAGGTGAGATAGACAGCGATGAGTTCAATAGACGGAAAAAGGATTTGGATTCTTAAAAAAACAAAGTAAGAAGACTGTTTCAATCTGCGAAGGATTTCTTTATGAAAAAGTATCAATTAAAAAATATTGATTGCGCCTCTTGCGCGGCAAAGATAGAAGAAGGCGTTGCAAAATTAGAGCAAGTTAAGTTTGTCTCGGTGAATTTTGCAAACTCAACCTTACAGATAGATACACCGGACATAGAAGAAGTAAAACAAAAAATAAAAGAGATTGAACCGGAAGTAATTGTGGAAGAGATGCAAAACGAGAAACCGGTAGAATCAAAAAATATTCTGAAGGAAAATAAAGACGAATTAATAAGAATCTTTCTGACAGTTCTTTTGCTTGTTGTTGGATTAATCTTTGAGAAAGAAATCCACAATACTCCTTATCGTATTGCTGAATATTTGGTTTTTATCCCGGCTTATTTAATCAGCGGCTGGGGCGTATTAAGAGGCGCTGTAAGAAGTATTACAAAAGGAAAAGTTTTCAATGAGCATTTTCTTATGACAATTGCAACACTCGGTGCGATTGCAATTGATGCAATGCCGGAAGCTGTAACTGTTATGTTATTTTATGTTATAGGAGAATTGTTTCAGGACGTTGCCGTTAACCGTTCACGCAAATCAGTTAAAGCATTGTTAGAAATAAAACCGGATTACGCTAATCTAAAAAGCGATGGCGAAATGAAAAGAGTATCACCGGAGAGCGTAAAAGTCGGGGAAAATATTATAGTAAAAGCTGGAGAAAAAATTCCTTTGGATGGAGAAATAATTGAAGGAAATTCTTTTGTAGATACATCTGCATTAACCGGAGAAAGCGTTCCAAGAAAAGTAAAAGAAAAAGATATTGTCTTAGCCGGAATGATAAATCAAGCGGGACTATTGACTATTAGAGTTACAAAATTATTTAGTGAATCATCTATCTCGAGAATTTTGGAGCTTGTTGAAAATGCCGCTTCTAAAAAAGCTGAAACGGAAAAGTTTATTACAACATTTGCAAAATACTACACTCCGGTTGTTGTATTCGGTGCTTTGCTACTTGCAGTTATACCGCCGTTGTTTTTTGCAGGACAAACTTTTACAGATTGGATTTACAGAGCATTGGTGGTTCTTGTAATATCTTGTCCTTGCGCTTTGGTAATCAGCATTCCGCTTGGATACTTTGGCGGAATCGGCGGCGCTTCACGTAAAGGAATTTTAGTTAAAGGTTCCAACTATCTGGATGCGCTTACAAAAATTAAAACTGTTGTGTTCGATAAAACAGGAACACTGACTAAGGGTGAATTCAAAGTTGCTGAAATAATTTCTGCTAACGGATTTAAAGAAGAAGAGATTCTTAAATACGCTGCCTATGCAGAAGCAAACTCCAATCATCCGATAGCCAAATCAATTTTAGATACTTATGATACAAAGATTCAGCAAGATGAAATAAGCGAAGTAAATGAAATTTCCGGCAAAGGTATTCAGGCAAGAGTAAACGACAATGAAATATTAGTTGGGAATGATAAGCTGCTTCACCAGCAAAACATAGAACACGACAAATGCGATGTTGAGGGAACTGTCGTTCACGTTGCAGTAAACAGAAAATATGCAGGTTACATAGTAATATCCGATTCACTAAAAGAAGAAGCGATTGAAACAATCAATGAGCTGAACAAATTAAAAATAAAAACCGTTATGCTTACAGGCGATAACGAAAGCGCTGCTGAAGTCTATGCAAAGAAACTTGGCATCAAAGTATATTATTCCGGGCTTCTCCCGGAAAACAAAGTTGAGCATATTGAAAGGTTGATTGACTCAGCGAAAGATGGAAAAGTTGCATTTGTTGGTGATGGAATAAATGATGCCCCGGTAATTGCCCGTGCCGATGTTGGAATTGCAATGGGAGCTTTGGGTTCCGATGCCGCCGTTGAAACCGCTGATGTTGTGCTGATGGCTGATTCGCCAATGCAAGTTGTAAAATCAATAGAAGTTGCGAAACGAACAAGAAGAATTGTCTGGCAGAATATTACCTTTGCGATGGGAGTAAAATTATTCTTTATACTTCTCGGTGCTTTTGGAGTTGCTACAATGTGGGAAGCAGTATTTGGAGATATGGGTGTTGCAATAATTGCAATATTGAATGCGATGAGAGTGATGAGATGAAATTATATTAAGAGCTCTCTCTGAAATAATAGAGAGTAATTTCAATAATGCTTTTCTAAAGAAATTTAAATAAATACACCATTCTTTACTATTGATGATGAGAAAGAAAGAATGCCGCAAAAATCAAAATATAACTACCTTATCCGAATCCATGCCCAACATAGTTAATTTAACTAATATATTTATTTGAGTTTTTACTTGACAGGATAAACAATCTTGAGTATATTAACATATCAATAATTATTTATATGTTAATGACTCAAGATATTTTATATAAGCAAATAGCGGTTTTCTTTAGGTCTTTGGCTGATGAGAACCGGTTAAAGATATTAGTAAATCTTTCGGAAGGTGAAAAGTCCGTCTCTGAGATAGTTGAACAAACCGGGCTGTCTCAGCCGCTAATTTCTCACCACTTGAAAGAGTTAAAGCATAGTCTAATCGTAAAAACAGAGAGGAAAGGTTCGTTTGTCTTTTATGAGCTTACAGAACCGACTATTGTTGATTTACTGAAACTCACAAATCAGTTTGTCATGGAATTGAGTGAAAAGAATAGTTCGTTTTTCTCCTCGGAGAATAAGCTGAATTTACCTTTCCCTGTAATGATGAAAAGAATGTCTAAAATATTAAATCAATCTTTGAAGGAGAAATAAAAATGATGAATCAAAAAGGCGGCATGCCAATGATGGGAATGATGCGAAAAATGATGGAGGGTACGGAGGATTTCAATCCTATGGAAATGTACAAAACAATGATGACAACAGTATCGAAGGCTTCCGAAATGTCTTTCTATGCTACGCCCGAAATTCGTTTAATGTTTGAGGAGTGGCTGGCAAGCGTTGAGGATGAAATATTCGAATTCATTCAAAAGGAAAATGAAATAAACCCCACCAATATTTCTAAACATTTTAAGATTTCAGAAAGCGCAGCAAAGTTTTTCTTAAATCATTTAGCAGCCTCGGGAAGAATAAAAGCTGAGTTTAAAGATAAAGCTGAAAATAACAACGACATGGGCAGCCGAACTAAAGAGGATGAAAATAAACATGACTAAAATTTTAAAAACTTGGAGATAAAATTATGGGACCACAATATTTTTGGGGAAACGGAATATGGATTTTCCCGGTAATAATGTTAATTGTAATGCTGTTCGTAATCTTCTTAATCTTTGGACGTGGAAGTTTCAGACCGCCGTGGTGGTACGACTCCAATAAATATCATAACGAAGACAAGGAACACGAAACATCACTTGAGATATTGAAGAAACGTTACGCAAAAGGTGAAATAACCAGGGAACAATTTGAACAGATGAAGAAAGATATTTTAAACTGAATGAGGTATAATAATGAACAAAATGATAGAAAAAATGATGTCCGGAATGATTAAGCCGGAAGATATGCCTAAAATGATGGGCTCAATGGTGAATAATATTTTTTCACAAATGTCCTCTCAAGACAGAATTGAATTTGTATCTTCAATGATGCCGAAATGTTTGAATGTGATATTTTCTGAAATTGAGCCGGAAGCAAAACAGAGTTTGGCAAAAGAGATGATAAATAAAATGATGTTAATTTTTGAAGAGCAATTAAAAACTGATGGTAAATAAACAAGGAGTTGAAAAATGGGACCAGAATATTTTTGGGGAAGCGGTATGTGGATATTTCCAATAATAATGTTAGTTGTAATATTATTAGTAATTTATTTAATATTCGGAAGGGGCAGAATGGTACCGCCCTGGTATGATAATGATAGACATTATCATCGGCATGACATGCCAAATACAGCGCTCGAAATATTAAAAGAAAGATATGCTAAAGGTGAAATCACTAAAGAGCAGTTTGGACAAATGAAAAAAGATATTTTAAGCTAAATCAATGCAAGACGAACATTACAATATGGAAATTGTACCGGATAAGGAATAGATGCAACGAAAATATTTAAAGCTCTCAAAAAAGTAAGTTAAAGCAAGATGACGACGGAAGCGCAGAGAAAATTTTACGAGGGAGACCGCGTAAAATATATTACTGAATATTAGAAATTCATTTTCAAAATTTCTAAATCCTCTCTTGTCAATTATAGGAAATTGTTTCTAAAAAAGGTATTCAATGTATACCCGCAAGCAATAATCAATCATTTTTTAAGTTATTGCAATGACTACTGCACCATTTTTACTCTGGCATTAAAAATGCTTTCAAATTAGCGACTAATGTTATAAGCCTAAATGACTCTTAAAAACCAAAATAATTTATTTCAAAAAATAGTGATACTATTACTTGCCACCTCATTTACTCTTTTCGGCATGCAAGAAAGTAAGAATATATTTCATCACCGTATGTCCGTTAAACAGGCTCAAGATAATGTTAGCACAGAACGGGATTCATGCTGTCAAAATTGCAGCGATGAAAACTGTAGCTGTTGTACACACCATAAAGAAAATAAAACCAACAATTCAAAAGGCTGTAGCTGCCAGGTATCCAAAGATATGGACGACAGGCCGTCATCGATTCCAGAAAGTTTTAAACTTAATGACTATCATTTCTTTCAAATCAATTTAGATTTTCCCACAGAATCTATTTTAAAACATTTATCTCAATCAAACCTAAATTCTTCAGAAGTATATTATAACTCATTTAAAGCGGAAACATCTACTGTTCTTCGCATTTGAGAACATTCCATATTGTTTTGGACTATTTAAAATAATTGTTTTAATAAATACGGTTAAAAAATTTTAATCTCAAAGGAAATTTATATGAATATTAAATTGTTATTAACAATAGTACTTTTATCCACGACCATAGGCTTAAGCCAAAGTTGGATGCACAGTGGCAACCTTAATCCCGATTCTCTAAAGTCAATTACTGTTTCCGGAAAAGTCAC
>JAKBMG010000160.1 GCA_021831685.1 Bacteroidota bacterium
TTCTATGTACATGGTGATGCTGCGCCTGACGGAAGGTTCAATTATGTCTATAATTCATGGAACTAATGTTTTAAGCATTCTTATCATTTTAGGATGTAAGTCTTAAGGAAATTTTTATGAAACGATTGGCACTTATAATTTTTATTATTCTTTTGCCTGCAATTTTGTTTGCGCAAAAAAAGGCTCAAGCAAAGGTTACAATTGAAAACCTTAAATGTGAGTATCTTTCAAATCCATTGGGTATCGAAAATAGAAATCCTATCATGAGCTGGGAATTAAATAGTAATGATAGAGATATTCAGCAGACGTCTTATCAAATTATAGTTGCCTCTTCAATTGAAAAACTGGCTGCTAATCAAGGTGATATATGGGAGACTCAAAAAATCAATTCAGATCATACAATAAATATTTTATATGACGGTAAACCACTTACAAGTCGTATGGAATGTTATTGGAAGGTGCGTGTTTGGACTAATAAGGGCAAATCTGAATGGAGTACTCCTGCTAAATGGAGCATGGGACTACTAGAGAAGTCGGATTGGACGGCAAAATGGATAGGTTTGGATAAATCCTTTCCCTGGGACGCACCAGACTCTATTCATTCCAAGCTATCAGCACGTTATTTCAGAAAAGGATTTAACGCTGATCATAAAATTAAAAAGGCTACCATTTATATCTGTGGGCTAGGTCTATATGAATTATATATCAATGGTAAGAAGGTTGGTGATCAAGTATTGTCGCCAACATTATCCGACTATTTCAAGAGAGATTACTATAATACTTTTGATGTAACCAAACTAATTAACAAAAATAAAAATACGATTGGGGTGATACTCGGTAACGGTCGCTTTTTCACTATGAGACCAGCCTCATTTCCTGGCTATGGAACACCATCTATAATTAACTATGGGTTTCCGAAAATGTTATTTCAGCTTGAACTTGAAATGAAAGATGGTACGAAAAAGACAATCATTAGCGATGGTTCATGGAAAGTTACAGCAGATGGTCCAATCCGCTCAAATAATGAATATGACGGTGAAAAGTATGATGCCAGAAAAGAAATGCCTGGATGGAACAGACCGGGATTTGACGATTCAAAGTGGATGCCAGTGCAGTTGGTGAATGCACCTTCAAATAATATAGAAGCCCAGCCAAATCCTAATATAAAGATAATGGATATTGTTCATCCTATTTCTGTTACCCAAATAAGCCGGGGTGTATATATTTTTGATATGGGACAGAATATGGCCGGATGGGTGCAAATATCAGCAAGAGGAGCAAAAGGAACGGCTGTTAAAATGAGGTTTGCTGAGAGAATTAATAAAGGCGGTACTATTTATACAGCGAATCTTCGCACTGCAGAAGCAACAGATATATATATATTCAAAGGTGAGGGTGAAGAAATATGGGAACCAAGTTTTACCTATCATGGATTCCGGTATGTTGAGTTGACCGGGTTATCTTACAAGCCAAGTCTTAACTCAATAACCGGCAAAGTAGCATACGATCAAATGACAACTATAGGACATATTGAAACATCTAATAAGATGCTTAATGCTATATACAAAGCGGCTTATTGGACTATTCGTAGCAATTATCGAGGGATACCTACCGATTGTCCTCAACGTGATGAACGTATGGGCTTCCTGGGAGATCGTTCAATAAATTCTTATGGCGAAAGCTTTATTTTTAATAACAATATGCTTTATTCAAAATGGATGACAGATATTGTAGACGCTCAAAGAACAAGCGGCAGTATACCTGATATAGCTCCTTGGGAATATGGGCCAATTTATGGCGGCGACAATATGGATTGGCCGTCATCAATAATTCTTATTCCTAATAATCTTTATCGGCAATTCGGGAACATTAAAGTAATTGCCGATAATTATGATACAATGAGAAGATGGCTTTTTTATATGCGCGATAAATACATGAAAAATTATCTCCTTCCACAAGATTCTTACGGCGATTGGTGTATGCCTCCCCAAAATCCCAAATCGATTCATTCGAAAGATACAAACAGGCTTACCCCCGGTGATTTTATTGGTTCAGCGTATTTCTATCATTGTCTAAAATTAATGGAATTCAACGCACATCTACTTAACAAAGTAGAAGATGAAAACGAATATGCGTCATTAGCTGACAAGGTGCGGGATGCTATAAATAATACATACCTTCACAAAGATAGCCTGCCTACTGGTCAGGCAGGTCTTTTTTATGCAAATAACACCGTGACTGCAAACGCACTTGCGCTGTCTTTCGGCATTCCGTCAAAACAAATAAGAAGTAAAGTTTTTGATAACCTCGTTTACATAACAACTCATGTTTATAAAAGTCATACAAGTACAGGTTTAGTAGGCGGTCAATGGATTATGCGTACGCTAACGAGTAATGGTAGACCAGACTTAGCTTTTAAGATAGCGACAAACAAAGATTATCCAAGCTGGGGATATATGATTGAAAACGGAGCTACAACAATATGGGAACTGTGGAACGGTAACACGGCAGACCCAGCCATGAATTCAGGCAATCATGTAATGCTACTTGGTGATCTTATTATCTGGTATTATGAAGATCTTGCAGGAATCAAAAACAGTCTTGGACAGCCAGGGTTTAAAGAGATTATCATGAATCCGGTAGAATTAAATAATCTAAAGTTTGTCAACGCATCTTATCATTCTATTCACGGATTAATCAAAAGTTATTGGGAAAAAGAAAAAAATAAATTTCTATGGAAAATAACTATTCCTGCCAATACATCTGCGATTGTGTATGTCCCGACAGATTCTTCTTCTAATGTACGGGAAGGGAAACAAAGGGCAGATGAGTCGGCAGGGGTTAAATTTTTAAGAATGGAAAATAATAGAGCAGTTTATAAAATTCAGTCGGGAAGTTATAGTTTCAAATCCCAAAGATGAAATTATGTTTCAGAAAGACAAATAAAACAAATATTGATTAAGAGATTAAACATGAAGAATATATCATTGCTGCTAATAGTAATATTGTTTCTGTCCATAGATATAACGAACGCGCAAGAAACCGCCCCCACAAAAAAAAATAAATGGATGCCATATATTAATCTACATCAGTATTTAGAACCTTTCTGGAAAGCAGATACTATTTATGATGAAACAATCCAACCAATTAAAGAGGGAAATGGCTTGCCTGAAGCCAATCTTCTTTTTAAGGCAAAAAAAATTATTTCGGTTAAGAATTCATATTTAAAAAAAGAATTTAGAAGGGGAAGTGATTGGATATACAAAAATGGAAAGATCATACTTCCTACTAATTCTTCAGCGCCATATTTCGATAAGAAAGAATTACTTTTTAATACAGAGAAACAAGGTTGGTCTATGCCTGGGAAGGAAACTGTCACCTATGTGTTATTTCATGAAGGGCTTTTTTTTTCTTCAAAACAGTTAAAAGTAACTTATGTCCGTGAAAATAATGAAAACTGGAAAGGTCCAGTGCCAGTCTTTGCAGAATCTCAGCTTCCTAAAACAATTGAGAAACTGCAGAAGAAAGATACGATTAATATAGTTTACTATGGAGATAGTATAACAGAAGGAGCAAACGTAAGCGGGTTTATAAATGTTCCACCCTTTCTGCCAACTTGGGCTGATATGATTACTTTTAATCTGGAATCTCGCTATCATGTACAAATAAATTCGGTAAATCTTGGGGTTGGCGGAACAACATCACAATGGGGTGCTGAGAATGTTTCCCGGGTAGTAGCACACAAACCTGATTTGACAATAATTGCCTTTGGAATGAATGACGGCACGCTTAAAGTAAGTCCGGAAAATTTCCGAACAAATATTCAGTCAATGATTGATAATATTCGTAAAGATAATGCTGATGCCGAATTTATTCTTGTTTCTACTATGTTGGCTAATCCTGTCTCAACTTTTAGTCACGATCAAGAATTATATAAGGCAGTACTTGAATCATTAGCCGGGCAAGGTATTGTTATAGCAGATATTACAGGAGTACATAAAGAATTATTGAAATACAAGAGTTATCAGGATATGACAGGAAATAATATAAATCATCCCAATGATTATTTGGCAAGATGGTATGCACAATTTATTTCAGGTCTTTTAGTCCGGAAGTGATTTAGCGACAGAAAAAATTAGTTTGATGTCAAATGTGATGCATCAAAAGTAAAACTGTAATTACGAATAATAGTAAGAATCTCACATCTGAAGTTAAACGTGCTTATAACTTCGTTTAACTAAAGAAAATTTGTCCATTTCGTAAAGATACCCAAATGATAGGTCTTCTTACTCCTCTTATTTTAAGAAAGTTGTTGAACTTAATAATCGGTTGTATGCATAAAATTTAGAAATTCTTCAATCATTTTAATCAACTTCGGAATAATATTATGGAAAAATTTAACAAGTTTATATTATCAATTATTATCCTTTTAATTGTTATCCCAAATATTATAGGGCAGACAAAAAAGAACAGCTTAAGAGCTTTTAATATTAGGTCTAAAGGGTTGAATATTTCTTTTGATTTTTATAATAAACAATATTTGCGATGTCAAACCATTTTACCAGATGGTTTTAATCAAACTACAGTTGTACCTAATTTGAGCGATGAAGATGGAAATGTTGTTTTTCTCCAATGTACCGGAGAAAATCAAGCCTCGCATCACGGGACAAAATTAACTGGTGGTAATCCCGGTATGAGACTTCTTTTTGTTGAGAAAAAAGAAACGATTACGACATATGGAAAACAAGTTATAATTATTCAAAGAGATACGGTAAAAAAACTTAGATTGGAATCATATTACGAATTTGATAATGCCTCTCCAACAGTTAGAGAGTACACAAAAATAATCAATGAGGGTGCAGAGGATGTAGGTATTGAATACCTTAGTTCAGCAATTCTGAACAATTATAGTAACATTACACCAGGCTTGCCTGAAGATAATATACGTATACATTATGCTTATAATAGCTGGCAATCAGAAGCGCAATGGCATACAGCTAAACCTTCAGAGTTGGGATGGAATGAAAATGGATTGTTTAACCTAACGGGTGTTATAATAAGTAATTTGGGATCATGGTCTACTATTAGATATTTACCTATGGGTATGATTGAAAATATTAAAGCCGGAATTACATGGTTCTGGCAGATAGAGCACAATGGCTCATGGTATTCAGAAATGTCTAATACACCTGATAAAGGCACATATCTATATCTTGGTGGACCGGATGATATACACAGCCATGCTTTGAAAATTTTAGAACCAGGAGAATCATACCAAACTGTTCCAGTAGCTGTGGGCTGTGTAAAGGGAGGATTCGGGCAGGCTGTTAAAGCATTGACCGAATACAGGCGAGCAATGATAATAAAACCTAATAATAGTTATGAAACATGTCCTGTTATATTCAATGATTATATGAATTGCCTTTGGGCAAATCCAACCACAGAAAAAGAACTTCCTTTAATTGATGCTGCGGCTAAAGCAGGATGCAATTATTTTGTAATTGATGCTGGTTGGTATGCAGAAAAGGATGAAGGTCCAGGTAACGTAGGTTTGTGGCAACCATCCAAATCACGTTTCGTTGGAGGGCTTAATGCGCTGTTGAATAAGATAAAAGAAAAAGGCATGATCCCAGGGTTGTGGTTAGAACCTGAAATGGTAGGTATTAATTCTCCTTTAAAAGACAAACCTGATAATTGGTTCTTAATGCTGCATGGGAAACGTTATATAGATGACGGCAGCTATATGCTTGATTTCAGAAATCCTAGAGTTGTAGATTATTTAACTTCAGTGGTAGATCGATTAGTCAAGGGGTATGGAGTTGGTTATATTAAAATGGATTACAATAGTACTGCCTGGGGTGCAGACGGTACTGATAGTCCCGGACAGGGGTTATTAGAACTCAATAGAGCGGTATTGAAATGGGAGAAAGATATTGGCAACAAATATCCTCAACTAATTATCGAGAATTGTGCAAGCGGCGGTTGTAGGATGGACTATGCTATGTTATCGCAAACTCAACTACAATCTTCCAGCGACCAGTCTGATTACAAAAAATATCCTGCAATTCTGGTTGGAGAAATGGCTGCTGTAGTTCCCGAACAACTGCTTATTTGGTCATATCCAATTTCGGGCAGTGACGCTAGGGAAGCTTCGTTTAACATGGTTAATGCAATGCTGTGCAGAATATGTCTGAGTGGAAACCTTGATAAATTATCGAAAGGAAGTTTTGAGGTAGTTAGAAAAGGAATTGAAATCTATAAAACGATCTTAGCACCTTTAATTCACAAATCACTTCCCTTCTTTCCATTGGGCATGCCATCAATTACAGACGATGTTGACCCTATATCTGTTGGTATTAGAAATGGCAATAAAGAGTTTATAGCAGTTTGGCGATTAAAGGGATCGGAAAAAGTGGATATTCCGAGTTCTGGAAATAATGAAGTAAAACTTTTATACCCACAAAATTTGGGTATAAAAGTATCAAAAATTAAAGATAAAATTCAATTTGACTTTCCAAAAGAGTATATGGCTGCAATTATTGAAATAAGCAAATAATAGGAACGGAAAGATGTCAATGTTTAAAAAGCGCATAACTCGCCGGGAATTTGTCCACAATGCATTTGTAATAGCATCAGCGAGTGCAGTCGTACCTGGAATGCTAGTTGGTGAAGGCAAAAAGAAAATGATGAATAAACCCGTATTCTCAAAAGCAGCGCTATATCCTGACGATGCATTCTCGCGTCCTACGGAAGACTATTGGTCAGTCTTCGAG
>JAKBMG010000221.1 GCA_021831685.1 Bacteroidota bacterium
ACAAAAAGAGGGTAAAAAGCGAATGAAGCAAGTAGGAAATGTAGAAATTCCTCAGGAAGCTTTCTTAGCTGTTCTCCAAATCGACGAATAATCGAAAGAGTAAGGTTTGGCTCAATCTTATAATAACATCTCTCAAGCAGCAAAGGTTGAAACGGATAATTCCGGAAGAAAGCCGAATCTTAAAAATTTCTTTCGAGCAATATTAATAGCTTTTCTATTGGCTTTAATTGTCAAATCTTTTTTTATCGAAGCAAACACTATCCCCTCAGCGTCAATGGAAAATACTTTGCTGGTAGGTGATTTCGTCATCGTAAATAAAGCCTCCTATAAATTATCAACTCCGGCTCGCATTCCATTGCTCAATATTCCTATTCCAAGTCTTAAGCTGATTTCGATAGCCCATCCAAAAAGAAATGATGTAGTTGTATTCAGATTCCCAGGGTACCAGGGCGAAATTGAACCGAAAGATTACCAAAATTTTATTAAGAGAATTATTGGATTGCCGGGAGATACAATTCTAATAAGACAAGGTATTGTTTTTGTAAACAATGAGAGAATTCCTTTACCGCAAAATGCTTTATTGAACAAATCTAAAGTCAGTTCCAACACGCCGGATAATAGGATTTATCCACCCGGTGAAAAGTGGAACAGCAATAACTATGGTCCGGTGATTGTTCCTAAAAAAGGAATGACGGTTGAAATCTCTCCGCAAAATATCAAAAAGTGGCAAACCATTATTGACAGAGAATTTGATAAACCCGCGGTTAGCGTTGAAGGAACGGTTATTACGATTAATGATAAACCAACCAGAAGTTATACGCTCAAAAAAAATTACTATTTTGTATTGGGCGATAATCGCGACGACAGCATGGACAGCCGCTACTGGGGATTTGTCCCCTCAGATTTGATTATAGGAAAAGCTTTGATGATATATTGGTCATGGAAGGGATCAGTTCCTTTTTATCAGTTAAGGAAATTATTTAGCTCAATTAGAATAAATCGGATTTTCTCAATAATCCACTAAGTATATTACAATTTGATTTTTAACTTTGAACTATCCAAGATATATTTCTATTTCAGAGAATTAAATACTTGAATAACTCAAGTTGACCGCCGTTAAAGGTAAGCCGTTAAAATTTCTGATTAATAGTGTCTCGAATAAGTAGCCCACGACTTCAAGTCGTGGGTTGCTTAACTGACAACCCTATTTATTAACCGTTTCAACGGTTTTTTATACCTAAATAAAAACTACCGGTTACTCGAGTAAATAAATTAACTTTGAGAAATAAAGATGAAGAAACTAACTCTGTTTTTTTTGTTGATTACAATTTCATTAATCTATCCCCAGACAAAGTACTTAATATATTTTAAGGACAAAGGCATAACTCCGGGAAAAGCATTGTACAAAACTGAGGCTGTCTACCAAAGCGCTTTAAAGTTGCTATCTGCAAGAAGTATAGAACGGCGTGAAAAAGTAATGGGAAAAAATATTATAACCTACCAGGATCTTCCTATAAAACCGGATTATGTAACCGCAATTGAAAACCTTGGCGTTAAGGTCGAAAATGAATTAAATTGGTTTAACGCAATTTCTGCATATTTAACTGACGCGCAGGTAAAAGAAATTTCAGCATTATCTTTTGTAAAAAACATTGACCCGGTTAGAATTCTTAGTTTTAAAAATACAAATTCGCTTGAGAGAATAATTCCTCAAAGAGTTTCCGGCACCAATTCCAACCCTTTATATGGACCGTCATTTCAAGAATTTAATATGTCTGATATTCCGGAGGTGCATGCAAAAGGAATTACCGGAAAAGGTGTCATTATCGGGATACTTGACGATGGATTTATTTGGCACCAGCATGAATCGCTTGTAAATCAAGACGTACAGGCAGAATATAATTATGTCTTTCATGTAACTTCTACCGCGCCTCAGCCGGGCGATGATCCAAGTTCCGGATATCATGGAACTTTTGTCTTTTCTTTGATCGGCGGATATAAACCGGGAAATATTATCGGCGTTGCTCACGATGCAACATTTATTCTTGCAAAAACCGAAGACGACAGAAGTGAGAGCCATATTGAAGAAGATAATTATGCAGCAGCTCTTGAATGGATGGAAGGAATGGGTGTTGATGTAACTACAAGTTCTCTTGGATATAATATTTTTGACGACACAACATATTCCTATACTTATAAAGACATGGATGGCAAAACAACAATCTGCGCTAAAGCTATTGCGCTTGCTTTTCAAAGAGGTGTCGTAACAGTTACTGCTGCAGGTAATGAAGGAAACAATTCCTGGCATTATATAATCACGCCAGGCGACGGAATAAATGCTCTGACAATCGGCGCAGTTGATGCTCTCAATCAGGTAACTGCCTTCAGTTCCCGGGGTCCAACGTATGACGGAAGAATAAAGCCGGAGTTAGTAGCCTTAGGCGCAAATAATTATGGCGCTGATGTTGCCAGCGGTTATAGCTCATACGGAACAGGCAGTGGTACCTCATTTGCAACCCCTATAACTGCCGGTGTTGCAGCATTGCTACTTTCTGCATATCCTAAGTTAACGAATGTACAAGTTAGACAAATATTGATGGAGACAGCAGATAATTATTCACAACCAAACGATGACAGGGGCTACGGTCTGGTTTCAGCTGAAAAAGCAATCAACTTTCCAAATCTTTATTACGATTCAACTCAAAACCAGTACACACTGAATAAAATATTTTTTTCAAATACGGGAATTCAACCTTCGACTGCAATACTTCATTACTCGATAGAAACGTCTAATTTTGTAGATGTTAATCTAAAATATGACGACACTTTAAAATATTCTTTTTTGTTTCCGCAAATTCCATCAGGAGATAAAGTGAGATTCTACTTCACTTATAAAGACAGCATTGGAAATCAGATTCAAGAACCAGCAAGCGGTGACTATTCATTTAATAGCGGAGACGAAGTTATTTCTTCCGTGGGCGATACAGTAATTCCTCCTCCAATTACTACTCCTCCGCAAAATGTTTTAGGCATTAGCTACCCTAATCCTTTTAACCCCTCGAGCCAAAAAATGAAAATACAATTTTATTCTCCGACAATACAAAACGCCCGTTTAATTATAACCGACGGATTAGGTCAGATAGTTAAAACTCTTTTCAACGGAATGACTCAAACCGGCTTAACTACAGTAACATGGGATGGGAAATCAGCTAACGGAATCACATGTTCAAGCGGAATTTATTTTTATATTCTCACGCTCGGTGGACAAAATTATAGCAATAAATTATTATTACTGAAATAAATAAGTCACCTTACGCAAAAGGTTATTATTGCATAATGAGAAACCTCCGAGGTTTTCCTAAACCTCGGAGGTTTTGCAATTCACTTCCATTATATTTGAAATTGTCTGCGTAAGATGAGTAAATAATTCACATTGCAAAAACAGATCTACGGAATGATGGAATATTGGAAATAATGGGAATAAACTTATCAATTCCACTACTCCATTGTTCCACAATTCCAATTTTAGCCGAGTTGCGTAACATCAATAAATAATATAAATGAGGTTTTAATAATGAGTAAAATTATTTACCCCTCTCAGTTAAAATATCTACAAAGCTTTGGGCAAGAGACTGACCCTTTAATCCTTGAGCTTGAAGACTTCGCAGAAAAAAACAGTGTGCCTATTTTATCGAAAGACTCGGCAAGGTTATTGGAAATCCTAATTTCACTGACTGAACCGAAACGAGTTCTTGAGTTGGGAACCGCAATCGCCTATTCCTCAATAATAATTGCAAGAAATCTAAAGAAAAAAGGAATACTTCATACAATTGAAAAGAGTAAGGATAATATAAAATTAGCTAAGGAAAATATTTCCAAAGCCGGTCTTAACGATAAAATTATTTTAATGGAGGGAAATGCGTTTGATGTTATGCCAAGGTTGGATAAAAAATATGACTTCATCTTTCTTGACGCAGATAAAAGAGATTATAAAAGGCTTTTTGATTATTGCCTAATACTGCTTAAAAAAGATGGGATCATTTTTGTCGACAATTTATTATGGAAAGGTTACGCAGCATCTCCAAGAGTTCCGGCAGATCAAAAAAATTCCACAAAGGATATCCGGGAGTTTAACAAAATTTTCACTTCACAAAAAAGCCTAACGACAACAATCCTACCGGTCGGTGATGGAATCGGACTCGGCATAAAGTTATAAATTAGCCAAAAGTAAAGGAAGTTCGATGAATGATATTTATATAATGAAGCCTGAAGATTTTGTAAACGAAGTAGAAATAATTTCTAAATCAAAATTGAAAAGAAAGCTTGAACTTTTAAGAATTTTCCAACTGGCAATTGATTATGCAAATCATAAAGAATTTGAAGAATTATTGTTTTCGGCAAAGTATGCTATGGGCTTGATGCGCATATTGAATAATCATTCAGGTAATTCCGAGATTAAAAATATCGAAGAAATAAAGAAAGATTTCGCTTCCACAATAGAAAAGACAACCGGGCAACTTAGACATATACTCCGAAATTCCGATAATGAATTAAAAAAGCACTTCGATGAGAATTTCTTAGGGCTTAGTCAGCAAAATTTTTCTAATCTAACAGAACTACTATCCGATCTGGAATTCGCAAAAATGTACCTGAATGATTTTAAAAGAAATCAACCAAAGTAATATCAGCCTTTAGAGATCCATTTTTCAAGGGCTTCCATCATATCGGACATTGCCTTCAGAAGCGGCTGATGCTGTGTTTCATCAATATTTTCCAAAATCTCCTTATGGACATCCACATAGGCTCTGTTCAATTGCCCGACAAGCGATTTACCTTTTTCAGACAAATCGAGCTGCATATTCCGTCGGTCAATTTTATTGATATTCCTTATCACGTATCCTTTTTTGACTAAACCGTCAATTATGCGTGTTAACCGGCTCGGGCTTAAATTCATTTTTTCTGCAATGCTTTTATTATTCATGGGTTCATTCAACCCAAATAATCTCAGGCAGCGGAATTCTACCGAAGTTAATCCGTAAGATTCTGCAAGCCGGAGCTCTTTTTCCTGACAGCTTCCAAGTAGACTAAAGGTTAATTCGGCTAATTTATTTGCTGTGACATTAAAATTATTTTTCACAAACGTTCCTTTTAATAATTATTGCTTTCAGCAAATATGAATAAAGTTTCTAAAATTGTCAAGGTATACCTTTTAAAAGTATGCAACTGAACTTCCAACCGAAATCTTTATCTTCCCTTTCGATAATTCCGTCAACTCAAAAGATAACATCTCAACCTTTTCTGGATTAACAAAGTAACTGAGTCTGACTTCCTCATCGAATTTTATCTCTTTGATTTTTGCTTCATATTTGGATAATAGTTTTTTGATTTGGTTGATAAATAAATAATTTGATACTATTGCAATTTTTAGATACGGCTTTTGAACATAAATTTGAGCTGATTCAATTGTTTGAAAAGCTGAATTATAATATGCCTTCCCTAGAGGACCAACTCCAAGTTTTATTCCTCCGAAATACCTTACAACCACCAGAAGAACGTTCACAAGTTCAAAATGTTCAATCGCATTGAATATCCTTACACCTGCCGTACCGTTTGGTTCTCCGTCATCGGAATATTTCAAAATTCCATCTGTTAATCTATAAGCGTAACAATGATGTGATGCATCAAAATATTTTTTCCGAAGTAATGCTAATTTTTCGGCTGCCTCCTCAACATATTTGACCGGGAAGACAAATCCTAAGAAAACGGAGCTTTTCTCTTTCAATTTTGTTTCAGAAGCTGAAGCAATGGTTTTTATTTGAGTGATACTGTTCATGACAAACTCGATTGATTGACAAGTGCACTTCTATTTAAATTGATTTTCAAACGTAGTATAGCTAAAATATGTGTTCACAAATTTAACATTATAGTTGGCATTGGAAAAAGAAACAATTATTATAAAAGGTGCAAGGCAACATAACCTAAAAAACATCGACCTTGAAATTCCACGTGATTCCTTTACCGTCATAACCGGTTTGTCCGGATCAGGGAAATCTTCCTTGGCGTTCGATACAATTTATGCCGAAGGTCAGAGGCGTTACATAGAATCACTCTCCTCCTATGCCCGTCAATTTCTTGATATGCTTGAGAAACCGGATGTTGATTTGATCGAAGGTTTAAGTCCTGCTATTTCAATCGAACAAAAAGCTACATCAGGAAACCCCCGCTCTACGGTTGGAACCGTTACCGAAATTTATGATTATTTGAGACTGCTCTATGCACGCCTCGGAACACCGCACTGCTACAACTGCGGCAAGCCTGTTGCCAAACAAACTTCGGTGCAAATTATTGATACTATATTGACATCTCTTAAAGGAAAAAAAATCTCTGTTTTAGCGCCTGTAATCAGGGGAAGAAAAGGTCATTACAGAGAATTATTCGAGGAAATTTCCTCCGATGGTTTTTTGAGAGTTAGGTCAGACGGAGAATTTTTCGAGTTAGAAAAAGGCTTCCACGTTGACCGTTACAAAATTCATAATATTGAGATAGTAGTTGACCGTTTAACCGTTAATGAGAATTCCAGAAAGAGATTAACAGAATCAATAGAAGTCGGACTGAATTACGGCAATGGAATAATCATAATTAACGATTCTTCAGAAGATCATATTTATAGTCGTCACCTTGCATGTCTTGATTGCGGAATAAGCTACAGAGAATTAGCGCCGAATTCATTTTCCTTCAACTCACC
>JAKBMG010000029.1 GCA_021831685.1 Bacteroidota bacterium
CCCAACACCTTTAACAGCAAATGACTCATTGACTAACGACCAATGACAGTTTTTTCATACGAAATAGCGTAGGTTTTTGCCTATTTTTTCTTCTCTGAGCTACGTTTTTTTATCTGCCATACAATTTACCCTTACACATTAACAAATATCCCCGCAGAATCGATTTATGCATTTTTCCCGGTAATCGATTTAACGACTTCTTTGAAATATCCTGACAGCTAGATTAATAGGAGAAAACCCAAAGATTTCCATTTACTTTTATTACTTCTATCTTCTTTATCTTCTGTCTTTTGTGAAATGAAAGAAAAGAGACACCATCTTTTAGAAAGATGACGTCTCTTATAAGAATTACTTCATCAGTATCATCTTTTTTGTTGAAATAAAATTACCGGCTCTTAGCTGATAGAAATATACGCCGCTTGATAGATGAGATGCATCAAAGCTTATATTGTATGATCCTTTATCTTTTTGTTCATTAACAAGAGTTTTTACCTCCCTACCCATTGAGTCAAATATCCTTAACGATACTAAACCGGCTTCCGGAAGTTGATAGTTTATTATTGTTGAAGGGTTAAATGGGTTGCTATTAATACTGCTCCTGATCCACCCTTAATATTTCTCCATATTTGATAAGTAACATTTGAATTTGGGTTATCTGTCCAATGCATTGTAATGGGTTGACCTACAACTATATTATAACCCATACTTATAGTATTGCTTGCCGGTGAGCCTATATAATTCGCAGTGTAAGTCATATTATTTCCAGGATAAAATGTTGCGCTGTTATTTGTTGAAATAATATTGTTGTTTGCGTCAGTCCAATTTGAAAGATTATAGTAAATTCCGTTTATCTCTGTGCCTGTTACTGTAGCGGAAATAGCATTTTGTTCTACAACCATATTATTGGAAGAGGGAGAATTAACTTGATTACCGTTAACAGTTATTACTCCTCCATGACCTACACCAATAAAATTATTTTGAAGCGTAATGTTGCATAACTTTTTCATTTGAGCTTCGTATGTCCAATTGTCCTGGCTATATTGCATAGAAAAAGTATTTGTAGCAGAAGCTAGGGTTTGAGTCTGACGTTGATAATTTTGGTCATAAATCCACCAGGCACTTTTATTTAATGGGGCTTGATTTTCATTGTAAGCCAGGATGTAGTTTGGAATAGTAGGCGAAAGTGCGCCAATAGTGATTTGATCAGTTTCGTATCCCATTGTTTGTGCAGGCGCTGAAGGAGCATTATAAGCACCATTTACATAAGCGACAATATTTCCGCTTCCCTGGTTATATGTAACAATTAATGTTACAGAACGGTCAATAGTTGCTGTAATGCTTCCGGAACTATAATATACCAGTTGAGGACTACCGGTTTCATGATTATTAACGATTTTTTTTAATACACCGATTGTAAGTTTATTGTTTTGGATATTCCATGAACTGATCGGTAAGGTGAGCGGCTGTGAATCATTCGTCCAATTTGCATTGATCTGCATAATTGCATTAACTTGCTGTGAATAATTTTCATTTGATACATCACCTATATAGCCGAAAGTCCATTGTGAGGCATCATTACTACCGTTAAACTGCAATGTTATGCTGCCAGAAGTTACATTTTTAGCCATACCACCAAGCTGACTTAGATCGATTATGCATACTGCATAAAAATCATATCCGTTCTGACCACCGACAATAGCGCCATTTACATTATAAGTATCACGATTGTAAGTATCATCGTGTTCTATGCCGTACAAATTTCCTGAAATACTTGCATTGGTAACTTGTATTTGAGAAAATACAAATTTTGTTAATAATAAGACGAAAATTATTGCCAATAACTTTCTCATTTTAAACTCCTTTTTTATTAATGAATATTTTGTTAGATTTATAAATATAGAACGCCCTCAACATTTGTAAAACAAATGATAGCATAAACAGCTTAGAGCGTTAATTAAAGTGCGGTAGTGGTGGCTCACTACCGCTTATATTTTGTCATTTTTCCCTCCTATTTTAATGTACCGTGATAAATTATTGGATAACCTGTTGTTCTTATTTTTGCTGGGAAAAATACATCCTTTTCAAAAATGGTACAGTTAGGCATTAGTGCTGTTGAACCAATTGATTTAAATAAATATTGCCAGTTGGATCCGTTATAATGCGCTAAACCGTCCTGCATTCTTATAAATATGTCGTTCCTGTTCCTGCCCCATATTACACCTCCAAAATTTGGATCATCTACCTCAAATATGAATTCCATAGTCCCATTTAAGTACATATAAATTTTATTGCCTGCTACGATATAGGGGTATCCGCCAATGGATGCTATTGATGGACCTGCATTACTAACAGGATAGGTATAAATTAATTTTAAGTATTTTCTGTCGTACTCATAAATTTTCGTTGTGTAATTAATTAGAGCTGATACTATATAATACCTATTATTTCCGTAACAGTACTTGATTTGATTAAAAACTGCTGTGTCCGATAAAGTTTGACCCAATTGCCATGAGTTTCCGTCATATTTCATTATTACGGGATTAGTATAATTATAGCCTACTGCAAATATTTCATTATTTGATGTTCCTGTCATTCCAACAAAGTCTACAAATTTTCCATTAACATTAAAATTACTTAGTTCTTCTGTATATGATGAATCTGTAAATTTCCATATACAGCCATGATCATTGCCAATCCATAAGCTATTGTTATAGCCCCAGACTGCATCAGGATCGCTGATATAAACTCGGTTATCTAAACTCCAATTTTGCCCGTTATAATGGTAAACTCCATCACTCATTAAAGAACCTGTGGTCCATACGTTACTTGGGGAACTTCCCCAAATATTATATAATAGTAAAAATGGATTATTTATTGTATCGGCAACCCATGTGTAGTCTCTTCTTCCGGGCGCTGCATTGCTGTCATCGGGACCAACCGGGTTTTTCTTACATGAAAAGAAAACAGCACCAAGTATAAGTAGTAATATTAGTTTTGCAATAAGTTTCATTTATTCCTCATTAGTAAATTTTTCAAAAGTAATGTAGTGGTGACGCACTACCGCTAAATTTTTTCAAGTCCTTATCATATTACACCTCCTATTTTAATGTACCGTGATAGATTATTGGGTAACCTGTTGTTCTTATTTTTGCAGGTATGAATATATCTTTTTCAAATAAAATACAATTAGGCGATAACCTTATTGGTGTTGCCGAATTGAATAAATATTTCCAATCTGTTCCGTTATAATGCGCTAAACCGTCCTGCATTTTTATAAATATGTCGTTCCTGTTCCTGCCCCATATTACACCTCCAAAATTTGGATCATCTACCTCAAATATGAATTCCATGGTCCCATTTAAGTACATATAAATTTTATTGCCTGCTACGATATAGGGGTATCCGCCAATGGATGCTATTGATGGACCTGCATTACTAACAGGATAGGTATAAATTAATTTCAAGTTTCTTCTGTCGTACTCATAAATCCGAGTAGTATAATCAAAAAGAGAATATCTTAAATAATATTTATCAGTTTGGTAACAATACTTGATTTGAGTAAATGCTGCTGAATCCGAAAATGTTTCAGCTATACGCCATGAACTACCGTCATATTTCATTAATACTGGATTTAATCCATTGTTACCGGCCGCATATATTTCATTGCTTGAAGTTCCCGACATTTCTATAAAGTCTACAGGTTTTCCATTAACATTAAAATTACTTAGTTCTTCTGTATAAGATGAATCTTTGAACTTCCAAATACAGCCATGATCGTTTCCTATCCAAATATTATTCCCGTTGCCCCATAGAGCCATTGGGTCGCTGATATAAACTCGGTTATCTAAACTCCAACTTTGCCCGTTGTACCTATAAAGTGCATCGCTCATCAACACACCCGTAGTCCAAACATTGCTAGGTGAGTTTCCCCAAATGCTATAGAAATCTATATATGGGTTATTAATCGTATCTGCCGTCCAGGTATAGTCTCTATTGCCTGGCGGAAAGGTATTCATTGGTGCTGTTGGGCTTTTGCAGCTTTGTAATATGAAAAGCATTAGCAAGGATAGCAATAAGGACAAGGATTGATGTCTTCGTGATAAGACTAATTCATAAAATTTACTCACCTATTTTCCCTTTCAAAATTTTATTCCCTAAAAGACAATGTGAACATAAAATAATTATTTACTAAAAACATCAGTAATTTTACGTAGATATATCTACGTAATTTTACGTAGATAATTTGCAAATGGGTGAATAAAACAATCATTCAATCATTATTTGAGTAAAACCATCTTTTTTATTGAAACAAAATCTCCAGCTTTTAATTGGTAGAAGTAAACACCGCTTGCAATTTGTGAAGCATCAAAGCTTACGGAATATTTCCCTTGAGATTTACTGCACAGTTTATCCCGATGTTTTTATCGGGACCGGAATTCGTGCGGGGGATGTCTTGTAACAGGGATTCCTGCCATAACTGTGCTATTTAAAAATATTAGTTGATTAATTGAGCTGGAATGTGTATAATGGCAATAAACAATACACATCATAAGGAAGAACAAATGAGAACAAATATTGTTATTGACGATAAATTAATGAATGCTGCTCTTAAAACTTCTGGTCTTTCGACAAAGAAAGATGTTGTAGAGGAAGCGTTAAAGCTACTGGTGCAAGTTAAAAAGCAGAGTAGACTCAAGAAATTACGCGGTAAATTAAAATGGGAAGGTAATCTTGATGAAATGAGAACTACCAAATGATTCTTGTAGATTCTTCAGTATTCATTGATTACTTCAATGGAATAAATAATTGGCACACAGATGAATTAAATGATTTGCTCGGTAACGAATTAATAATAACTGGAGATTATATATTAGCAGAGGTTTTGCAAGGATTCAGAAATAATAATGATTATAAGATTGCTAAAGAAATAATGCAGTCTTTTCCCTGTTTTAATATTTGTATAATATGAAGTTATTTTGGGAGTAATTGGTTTCCAGTTTGGCATATCGATAAAGTTATAGCTCTTGAAAACTCCACTTCCTCCCAAATACGCTAAATTAGAATTCTTAAACCAAACAGAGCTAAAATAACTGGGAGGTAGTCCTTGATTTGATACTACTTGTGCCTGGTTATTTTTTATTTGTAAAAGCATATTCCCATCTGAGGTAAAGATATTTGACGCAATACAAAGAATTTGATTTTCCCCGGTAGTTGGGTCTGTTACTCCCCAAATGTCTTGAATATTTAATGTAGTTCCGCTCTCTATCTTCTGCCAGTTTTGTCCATTATAATGTAAAATATTACCTCCGTCCCCAGCAACATAAACAGATTTAATGTTTTCTCCCCAGATTTTATTTATGCCAAAAGAAATTGGAAGACACATTATTGAAGTTTGATTTAAACCATTTAATACAGCTATTTGATCACCATCCATTCCTATCCAAATAGTTGAATCATTAAATACGTAAATAGATCTTGCAGCATAAGTCGTTTTTTGTTCTTGTCCACAAACAGTATAGAATTGTATTTTGACATAATTCCATTTCTTTCCGTCCCAGTGAGCGGCATTGTATGTTCCGGAATCTTGTATCGAAAACTTTCCGACTGCCCATATAGATGTGGGACTCACGACAGCTACATCGTTAAACCCATTATCTCCGCCAACTCCAAAAGTAAATGTTTGCCATGTAAAATTACTACTTGTAGTATCCATTGTCTTAGCTGTTACAGCTTCACTTTTTTCAGTTACAAAGCCTTTGTCATACTCTGCCTGGTAAGAATAGGTTTTGTTTGGTAAAAGAGTGCTGTCGTAAAGAGTAGTGTCTTTACTTGTAAGATTAATGCTTAAGAAAGGACTTCCGTTTTTCTTAATAACAATATTTGTGGGCAGAGGTATATTATTTATTTTAAGGTTAAGCCAAACTTCAGTACAGCTAACATCTGCGACGGTCAAGCTTAAATTGCCATTGCCGCTTGGCGCTGTTGGGCTTTTGCAGCTTTGGGTAGAAAAGAATAAAATTAAGATTAAGGTTGAGGTCAAGTAGAGGAAAAAGTTTTTAGCTAAATAAGAAGAAGAAATAAAAGAAAGTCTTTTCATTAAAAAATCCTTTTCAAGAGTTGATGTAAAATGACTCCGCAAACCGAGTCGTATGCGACTAAAGAATATAAAACAAAATTTCAAGAAAACAATCAGTTTAAGTACTGCTTATTAATTTGCTAATTAACTGGATAACATTTTTAGGAAAATCATTTTAGGAAAGTATTTGGCTGCTTTTGCTAAGTAGGTTGGTTTCTTTTTCATCTATCGTTCCCTCTGATAAATTCTTGTAGAATATACAAATTGGCGCAATAATGGTGCCTATTTAAAAACTTCTATTATTCCAAAATTATCCATTTAAGTTCAATTAGGCGGTAAAGATTACCATTTGTGGGCGGTAAAATGTGCGGATTGTAAAATACTCTACAGCCTTTTAAAAAATAATTCGCCTTCCCACACACTATGGTGGTTTTCCATAAATAATGGTTACATTATTCTGAACCTCTTTATTAACATGTCTTTTTATAGTCTTTCGGCTATCTTTTATTATGACCCAACACCTTTAACAGCAAATGACTCATTGACTAACGACCAATGACAGTTTTTTCATACGAAATAGCGTAGGTTTTTGCCTATTTTTTCTTCTCTGAGCTACGTTTTTTTATCTGCCATACAATTT
>JAKBMG010000186.1 GCA_021831685.1 Bacteroidota bacterium
TGGATTTATGTCTTATTACATGCAAACCACTTAGATAAAAAAATACCGTTTGACGGAGTTCTTATTGAAATAAAAAAGGGTGAATTTATTACTTCCTACAAGAATTTTGCACGTGATTGTAACTGTGGAATTCAGCAGGTTCGCACATTTCTAAAACTTTGCAAATCTGCTTCAATGTTGACCACAAAATCAACACACCGCGCAACACACATAAAGATATGTAATTACACAGCTTACCAGAACGTCCAACAAACAAATAACACACAAATAACACACCGGCAACACACTGGTAACACACTGGTAACACTAAACAATAATGATAATAATGATAATAAGGATAATAAGGAGAGAGAATGTCCTCCCGCAATTCAAAAACTTTGGATAGAAACCTTCGGACGCAACCCCAAGATTCCCGAAGTAGAAGAGACAGAAAAGCTAATCGAAAAATTCGGACTCCCAAAAGTAAAAACCATTTACCGAGAAGCTTCCCTAAAAGGCTTCAAAAACCTAAACACCTTAATCAACGCATTAGACGAAACCGGCAGCATCAAACCATTGGAGGATAAAAATGCAGCAAATAAACAAAACGGCAAAACAGATTTTTACACACGGCTCAACTACCAATACGATCCCGTCGAAACCGCACAGCGTCTTGCAGAACTCAAAAATCAATTTGGAGAACCCGGAGGGGATTAACGCATTAGATTTAATCGGCAGCAAAGCCGCGCCTGAAGACTTCATCAAAGCCGAAGTACTAATTAAGACAAGTTTTGGCGTTCAATACCCAAAAGAAAAATTCTCATTACTTTGGGAACTCATACTCGAAGAAGGCTGGACCAAAGAAAGACTTAACCAGACAGTAAAATACTTCTTAAAAAATAAAAAGTTTGCCACATGGACAATAGCCGACTGGTTCGACTACACCGTAAAACTTTATCCTTACTCCTGGTACATAGACCAGATTCACCAATTCGGCAGCTCCGCCAATAAAACCATAGAACGCTACCGCGTCCAAGGCAAAGTCCTATACCGCTATTTCGACGGCAACATATTACCATTTGAATACTTAGGCATAATCGGATGAGTAAAATTTCTCTCGACATGAAAAAAACTTATACGAATTTGTAATTGCTAATGAAATTTATAATTTAATTAAGAGCTAAGTTTAGAATTTTTATTTTTGTTATCAGCATTATTACTATTTAAGTATTCGCAGTACTGCTGTAAATGTTTTCTTAGGAAATTTGTTTGGATAATTCTGGATTAGGATATCTAATTTTTAGGGAATTTATTTTTGGCAAATTCATTTCTTGCGCTCAGAAAATAAACTCACTATTTGATGATTTGTAAAGAAAATTTGTTTAAATTTATTAAAATTAAGTTAAACATTATTCTGTTATGCATTTTCATAATTTGGTACTTTTATCTGATGTAATCAATTATTAATTATGCACAATATTAATAACGGATTCTTAACACATTCTATGTCAGTAGCTAAAAGTTCAATTATAATTATTGAAACAGATATTTACATTAGTGCTGTCAAGCATTTAGAAGCTTCTAAATTTATTGACTCAAAAACTTAAATTAAAGAATTATATTTTTGTTAATTTCGAATCCTATGATAGATGAATTATATATTGACCCCTTTGATAATGAACTACCAAGCGCATACGCCGATAGGCTCGGTGTTTATTATACTAAAAAAGTAACAACAAAACATAAAAAGGACAACGGACAGTTTTTTACTCCACTTTCTGTTGCCAAATTAATGGCTTCTTATTGCGACTTTAAACAAAACTCAATTAGAATATTAGACCCTGGTTGTGGAACAGCAATATTAACTTGTGCCTTGATTGAACACTTGGTTGAAAATAGAAATGGTATGGAATTTATTGACTTGGTTGCTTATGAAACTGACCCGGAATTAATTTCATTCTCAAGAAGAGCGCTTAACTACTTAAAATGGTGGCTTCTAAAGAAAGGTGTTACTTTCCAATATATATTATTTATTCACGACTTTGTTTTAGATAATGCCAAAGCTCTTTATGACAAATATTATCTGGATAAGTTTGACTTGATTATATCTAACCCACCGTACTTTAAACTTTCAAAAGATGATGAAAAAACAATTGCAGCTAAAGAACTTATAAGTGGTCAGCCAAATATTTATTCAATTTTTATGGGTATTGCATCTAAACTCTTGAATGAAAAAGGAGAGTTGATATTTATTACACCACGCAGTTTTGCCTCAGGTAATTATTTTAGAGCATTCCGAGAATTATTTTTTAATACGGTCCAAATTGACAAAATCCATTTGTTTAACTCTCGAAAAGAAACTTTTAATCGTGATAGTGTTCTGCAAGAAACAATAATATTAAAAGCAATTAAAGAAGATATTAATCCGAACAAACAAGTATATGTATCTTCAAGCGTTGGTACAAAAGACATAGACCATCCTTCTGTTAAATATTTCACTTTATCTGAATTGGTAGATTTAAATTCAAAGGGAAAAATTCTTCATTTACCAACTAATGATAAGGAAGAAGGTATTTTAAAGTTAGTTTCTTCTTGGGATAATCATCTTATAGATTATAATATTCAAATTTCAACCGGGCCTGTTGTTTCGTTTCGGTCTTGGGAATTTATTCAGAATATTTATGAAAACGGATCCGTATTTTTAGCTCCTTTATTCTGGCTTCATAATGTGAATAAAATGATTTTAGAATGGCCAAAGCAAGTAAAAGATAAAGGACAATTCATTAGAATTGAAAATGGTTCAAAATCTTTGCTAATTCCGAATAAAGACTATATTTTATTAAGACGATTCAGCACCAAAGATGATAAAAGTCGTTTAATTGCAGCTCCTTATTTTTGTAACTATGTGAAATCAGATTTTATAGGAGTTGAAAACAAAGTAAATTATATTTATAGAAAGAAAGGACATTTAGAAAGAAGCGAAGTTATTGGACTTTGTACCTTGTTGAATAGCGAATTATTTGACAATTATTTCCAAATTTTTAACGGTAATGTAAACGTTAGTGCAACTGAATTAAGAGAAATGAAATTTCCACCTTTAAGCAATATTAAAGAAATTGGTAATAAAATAATACTCTCAAACGATTATTCAATGACGAATGTAAACAATATTGTAAATGAGTATTTTGAGTTTGAGATTATAATGGCGTAACACGGTAATCGTAAAGCGTCAAGTGAAAAGTTAAAAAAATATTTTGACACAGAAACAATAATTTAATTGGATATACTTTTTTATGAGCAAATTAAAAGAAGCACAAGAGATTCTAAAAACATTAGGATTACCGCCAGCCCAATACAATGAGATGGCCGCACTTACGTTTCTAGCTATCTGCAATATTAGGAAAAACGATAAATGGGAAAATGCAATTAGACAAAGTCTAGGTGTTACTAAAGGTATAATGACTTTTGTAAATAAAAATTACGGTAAAAATTATGCCCCAAATACAAGGGAAACATTCAGAAGGCAAGTTCTTCACCAATTTATTCAAGCAAGAATTGTTGACTATAATCCAGATCAACCCGGTTTATCGACAAATAGTCCTAAAGCACATTATGCAATTAGTAATGCTGCATTGAATGTAGTGAAAAGTTACAAAACAAATATTTGGGATAAAAAAGTTAATGAATTCATTTCAACAGTTGGTAAACTTTCAGAAGTCTACTTAAAAGGACGGAAATTAACTCAGATTCCTGTTAAACTTGCAAACGGTAAAATCATAAAACTATCCGCCGGGAAACACAATGAAGTTCAAGCCGCTATTATTGAGAAGTTTGCACCAAGATTTGCAACCGGAGGAACACTTTTATATTTAGGCGATACAGCTAAAAAAGACCTTATCGTTGATAAATCAGGTTTAAAGAATTTAGGTATTCCACTTGACCAACACAGTAAACTTCCGGATGTTGTAATCTTTGATTCCAGTCGAAATTGGCTTTTCCTTATTGAAGCTGTTACATCACACGGACCCGTTTCACCAAAACGAATTATTGAACTTGAAAAATTTCTAAAAAATTGCAAAGTGGCAAAAATTTATGTAACCGCATTTCCTGATATGACAGAGTTTAAAAAACATTCAAGCAATATTGCCTGGGAAACGGAAGTATGGTTAATGGATGTTCCCGATCATATGATACACTTTAACGGAGACAAATTTATTGGCCCAAGATAGCTAATTGCTAAATGGGTTATTAATAATTAATCTAGATAAGAAAAATCCATCTTTTTAGAAAAGCCCAAGTAAAGCCGGCATCGTAAACTATTACAAACTAATGGATTATCTTTTCTAAAAATCCCTTCATATCTCAAAATAAATCTGAACTTTAAGTAAAATACCTCCATCCCATCCCCACTCGTTACTCGTCACTCAAAATCCGTTTCCCATGTCCTTAATTCAAAATTCATTCGCCGCGGCGAATTAAGAATTCAAAATTCCCCCAAAATCCCCCTCTCCCAAATTATACTTCTTCATAAAATACTCCCGTGTAAACTTTACACCCATTTCCATCAGTATTTTATCCCGCTCCACACTTGCCTCGATTACGCTTTCCTTTTTTGACAACTTTATTTTCGGCGAGTCCTTTAATCCATAATTCAGCTGCATGTAATAACTGATAATTTTATTTATCGCCCCTTCGACAAGCTTCTTATCGCTTACACCCATATTACCCATCATATCCCGGTGAACAGATGTTGCCGCATAAGAGCCGACCTTTCCCATCTCAGTCGTCAGAGTTACCGTCAATACCGCCTTTGATATTTCATTGTTATAAAAGTCAGCCAAATACCGGTACAAATCGCCGACCTCATAGCGCGGCGGCTCTTTTATTTCGATTGATAACAGCTCCTCAAATATCGCAATATTATTTTGCACCATATCTGTAAGACTATTCAACAGCGAAGTTTTATCAGCTTCAGTCGCGCCTAATTTATACCTACCTATCAGAAACGGCATCCCATACCGCTCGACCATAGTTTGCCAATACTCCATACCGGCGCGTTTCAAAGTTACCGCCCAAAAACATTTCGATAAAACCTTTTCTCCGTAAGGATTTATATAACTCGGATTATTTTGTGCCAGCACAAACTTAAAATCCGGCAGCGCTTCACCTTCCTCAAATTTATACATCCCGCCCGTAACTCGTCTAAGCCTTAACTCATTTTCTCTTGTAAAAATAAACCACTCCTGCGGCTTTTGCTCCGCAAAAACCGGAATGATCTTACCTTTCCTTATTTCCCATTTAATTTCCAAAACAGAAAAACCATAAAGAACAGCATCCAAAACATTCTCGATAATTTGCTGAAGATTTATTTCCTGAATAATATTCACAACCTCATCTTGAATTTCTTTAGAGCCTTCATAACTAATCTCCCAGCCCAATTGTTTCACCTGATCTTTCCTTTGAGTCACGACAGAATAAAGATGCGGGTCCAAAAGTAGATTCCGCAAAATATTATAATCATAATTATTTTGTTTTAATATTTCATCCGGATCCGGCAGAGTAGGGAAGAGATCAAAAAATTGATAAACCTTCTTCCCGGTAGCAAACTGTTCCAGCAATTTGACTGATGTTTTCTTAGAATATATTTGATTCATCATAACTCCATTAAATTAAATGATAAAAACCTTTCTGCCGCAGGCAGTCTCAAAATTCTCCTGACTTCAGACTTCTGTCTTCTGACTTCTGCATACTGCTTACTGCTTAATCCCTACTGCCTATTGCCTAGTATCGATCTCACATTCACCGTCCTAACAGCATAATCCACCACCCCAGAGGACTTATTCTCATTTATCGCTTGCGTCACGCTATCCACTTGATCATCAAACTCACCATTCGGAAATTCCTCAAACTCATTTAGGAAAGTATCCAGCCAAGGTGCGCTTTCCGGCAAAAATATTCTTCCCGCTTCAATCATGGGAGTAATAGCAATAAACCTTGAGAACTTATCCTTATCGACTTTTATTTTTCTTATCGGCAGCCTTGTTTCCCGCTCCAACTCTTGAATCAAAGATTGCCCGGACGCTTTATCCTCAATCAGAATTTCATTTATTTCATAAATGTCCGCCAGTTCAACAACTTTCCTTTTCAACTCCGGAAATTCCAATCTTTCCCGAAAGACATCCAATAAATAGAAATGAGATTTAGTCATCGCCCACGTAGTGCATACCGAAAAATCATTTTCCTCTTTCGTCTTAAATGCAGTATCCCAGCTCTGAAACTTTTTTATAATTTCATTTTTATTTAATTCAGTATTATAATACCGCCACCATTCATTTTTAATCAGCCCTGCTTCATTTTGCTCGACAAACTTCCCATAAATTTCCTGCTCACGCAGGAACGCCGGTAATTCCTTTTCTACTTCTTTTACGTCATCTATATTAACGTACGCATTATCATAACTTGAAAAATTAAAACTCTCCCATTCACCCGGATAATTTCCTTTTTGAAATAATTCATAAAACAAATGCTTCTCATTTTTTCTAATGTATTTTCCTTTAGGCGTGCCGCCA
>JAKBMG010000047.1:0-17412 GCA_021831685.1 Bacteroidota bacterium
TGCAGACTGCAATTTCTCTGTCCGGTATAAATTGGATTAATTCATTAATCAACTTTTCTATTCTGTAAACGGATTCATAAATCACGACTGCCCTTTCTTCCTGAGAAATTTCAGCAAGCTTTTTCTGTCTTCCTTTTTTTTGAGGGATAAATCCTTCAAAGATAAATGAATCGGCAGGTAATCCGCTAATGGTTAATGCTGTTAATAACGCCGAAGCGCCCGGAACGGGTACTACTGTAATATTTTTCCCAATTGTTGATGCGATTAATCTCTTGCCAGGGTCGGATATTCCAGGAGTGCCGGCATCGGAAACAAGTGCACAGCTTTCACCGGAAAGAATTCTATTTATTATCGAATCAATTTTTGAATTTTCATTTACCGCATTCAGCGAAAGCATTTCCCTTTTTATTTCATAATGATGAAGAAGGTTCACTGTTACTCGCGTATCTTCACATGCAATGAAATCGACTTCCTTCAGTATTTCTAATGCTCGTAATGTAATGTCTTTAAGATTGCCTATTGGAGTGCTGACGATGTAAAGCATATTTTGCAAATTAACTCCGATAATTTAAAATGATAACGGCTCCCATTGGAGCCGCATCATGCAAGTAGTTAATAAATAATTAGTTGTTTGACGAGAGTAAAAATAGAATATTCCGAATAATAGTCAAGGCGTCATTTATATCACTTTTCGTAATGTTAAGAGGAGGCCTGAATCTGATTGAACGCTCTCCGCAGCCAAGTATTAGTAATTTCTCGTCGTAACAAGAATTCTTAAATTCATTCCGAAGTACAGTTGTAGGCAAATCGAATGAGCACATTAACCCTAATCCTCGCGCGTTACTTATTAATTGTGGAAATTCCTTTTGGATATTCTGCAAGTTTTCTAAAAGATATTTTCCCATTTGATAAGAATTATCTACCAAATTTTCTTCTTCAATAACTTCCATAATATATTTTGAACGAACCATATCGGTTAAATCTGCGCCCCAGGTTGAATTAATTCTGCTTGAAACATGGAAGCAATTTTCGGGGACTTCATCAACTCTCGGAGAAACCATTATTCCGCATACTTGAGCTTTCTTTCCGAATACAATTATATCGGGTTCTACAAAATAATCGGAAGCCCAAAATTTTCCTGTCAAACCAAATCCTGACTGAACTTCATCAAAGATTAATAGGATTTCATGCTCATCGGCAATTTCACGGAGTTTTAAGAAAAATTCTTTCCTGAAAAAATTATCTCCGCCTTCACCCTGAATCGGTTCGATAATTATAGCGGCGATATCATCTTGATTGTTTTTTAAAGCAAAATAAATTTCGTTAATTGCTTTGGTTTCAAGTTCTTTTACTGCCGTTAAATTTTCTTCCAGTGGGAATATGATTTTAGGATTAGTAATACGGGGCCAATTAAACTTTGGGAAATATTTAATTTTGTTTGGCTCGGTGTTGGTCAGAGAAAGTGTGTATCCGCTTCTTCCGTGGAAAGCCTGCTTAAAATGGATGACTTGCTGCCCCTTTTCTGATTTATAGCCTTTCATAAAATTTTTCTGCACCTTCCAGTCAAAAGCAACTTTTAATCCGTTTTCTACCGCAAGCGTTCCGCCGGAAACAAAGAATAAATATTTCATGTAAGAAGGCTTTGCAATCCGTGCAAACGTATTTACAAAGTCCGCCATTTGAACTGTGTAAATATCGGAATTTGACGGTTTATTAATCGCTGCATTCGCAATTTGTTCCTTAACAAAGTCGTTTTTAATTTTTGGATGATTTATCCCCAGCGCAGAAGAGGCAAAAAAAGTAAAAAAGTCGAGATAGGAATCGCCATTTCTAGCATCAATGATTTTTGTTCCAATGCTATTTTCTATATCTAAAACAAAATCGAAACCATCGGCAAGCATATATTTTGATAGAGTTGCATGAACGTTATCGGGTGTAACCTTAAAATTATTTTCAATGATTTCATCTTCAAACTTATGAATAGTAGAATTCATATTAACCTCCAGGATAGTATGTATTATTAAATAGGATAAATTTTTAAAAAAAAGAGGTATTGGAGGTTGGTGTTAGAAAACATCCTCAAAACGTGAGACAAAGTAGCTTCGAAGGTCTTTGAACCCGGTTTCTGCTTTGAAATTTTTTAATTTTAACATCTTATGACCGGTTAAATTTCTATTCCTAAGTTATGAAATTCCTTCCGCAAATTCAACTTACCAAAATTTTATTTGTGAAAATTATGCATCCATGGTTTGATTATCATGCGAATATTTATAAAGTTATTGTTATAAAAATAGCTAATTAATTCCTAGATTTAAAAAATCAAAGGAAAACTCATTTGGGGTGTATCCTAAAATATTCCAGAAGTTTTTTTAGAATACTAAACCGCAAGAAAGGAAACTCTTATGAACTTTTTAAGTAAACTCGGTATTGAGAAGGTTAACTTCGGCTCTTCTTCAGGACGCAAATGGAACCGCACAAAAACGGAAGGTGTGCTGAAAATAAATTCTCCGGCAACTGGCGAATTGATTGCAACTGTACATCAGGCAAGCGAATCAGATTATGAAAAAATAATATTGCAAGCACAAACAGCTTTTAAATATTGGCGAAAGGTTCCGGCACCGAAACGGGGAGAAATAGTTCGACAGATTGGAATTCGACTGCGGGAATATAAACCTTATCTAGGTATGCTTGTCTCTTATGAAATGGGAAAATCCCTTCAAGAAGGCATGGGAGAAGTTCAGGAGATGATTGATATTTGCGATTTCGCCGTCGGTCAGTCGCGCCAGCTTTATGGTTATACTATGGCCTCCGAGCGACCTAACCATAGAATGTACGATCAATATCATCCACTTGGAATTGTTGCGACAATTTCTGCTTTTAATTTTCCTGTTGCTGTATTCTCATGGAACGCAATGATTGCCGCAGTTTGTGGCGATGTAAATATTTGGAAACCATCATCAAAGGTTCCGCTTTCTGCTATTGCAACACAAAATATTATTGCTCAAGTGCTGAAAGAAAATGATTTGCCCGAAGGGATTTTTTCGTTGGTTATTGGAAAGGGCTCTACTTTAGGAGAAAAAATTCTTAATGATAAGAGGATTCCTTTAATCTCTATTACCGGCTCTACAAAAGTAGGGCAACATGCTGCAGAAGTAATTGCAAGAAGATTTGGTAAATCAATTCTGGAACTCGGTGGCAATAACGGAATAATTATTACTCCGGATGCTGACTTAAAAATGGCGATGCCCGCAATTGTATTCGGAGCAGTCGGAACTTGTGGGCAGCGTTGTACTTCTACAAGAAGACTTATTATTCATGAATCGGTTTACCCAAAAGTTAAAGAATCGTTGCTCAAAGCATATAAAAGCCTAAAAATCGGAGATCCGCTTGACGAAAAAAATCATGTCGGTCCCCTGATCGATAAAGATGCTGTAAAAATGTTTGTTGATGCCTTGACAAAAGTTAAAATGGAAGGCGGAAAATTAATTTATGGCGGAGAAATCTTATCAGGTAAAGGATTTGAATCCGGCTGCTATGTAAGCCCTGCAATTGTAGAAGCTAAAAATGAATATGAAATTGTACAGACTGAAACTTTTGCACCAATTCTTTATTTAATAAAATATTCCGGTGAAATTGAAAATGCAATCGAAATTCATAACGGAGTCGTTCAAGGTTTATCTTCCTCAATATTTTCAAATAATTTGCGTGATGTTGAAAAGTTTCTTTCTGTAGACGGATCAGATTGCGGAATTGCAAATGTCAATATAGGAACTTCCGGCGCAGAAATCGGCGGAGCGTTTGGCGGGGAAAAGGAAACCGGAGGAGGACGTGAATCCGGCTCGGATGCATGGAAGGCTTACATGAGAAGACAAACTAATACTATAAATTTCGGGACAACTTTGCCTCTTGCGCAAGGAATAAAATTTGAAATATAAATGATCTGAAAATAATTATAAAAGAATAAAATATGTCCGTGTTTTGGAAATATAGATCTCAAAAATTATCATTTCTCTTGGTCATTTTTTTCTTATTCTCATTTACTATAGATTCTTTTGCTCAAGAATTTCACTTTGTTGTATGGGGAGATAGTCAATTTGAAAATCCGAAAATTTTTGATGAAATAGTTAAGGAGACTGAGCTGCTGCATCCTGACTTTGTAATACACGTGGGAGATATGATCCATGGTTATACTTATGATATAAATACTGCTAGGAAGCAGTGGGAAAAATTTAAGGAACAAATTTCTCCTTTGACAGTTCCGTTTTATCCGACACCCGGGAATCATGATGTGACAACAAAAGAAATTCAACCTGCCTATACTGAAACTTGGGGAAAGGATAAATTATTTTATTCGTTTAATTATAAAAATTCCCATTTTATTATATTAAATGCATTCTTAAATCAGGATTTTGATACAATACCGCCTAATGAGCTTGAATGGTTTAAAAAAGACCTTGAGAATGCTAAAAATGCTGAGAACATTTTTATATCATTTCATTCACCTCTGTATATGAATCCCAAATACGATTGGAAACCGATTCAGGAACTCCTAAAGAAATATTATGTTAAGGGAGTTTTTTCCGGTCATTATCATATTTATGATTATCGCGTTGAAAATGGAATTCCTTATTTTTGTCTGAATTCATCAGGTAACATGGACTTTACTAATTTTCTTGCCGGTTACGGACATGGATTTTTATATGTCACTGTCAATGGGGGAAAAGTCAGTTACGCATTTATATCTAATGGTAAGGTTTATCCGCCCGATGCTGTTAAAGCTGGTGAATCAAGGAGGTCGCCGGTATTTTTTAATTCGGATAAAACAATAATAATCAACGATCCTTCAAAGGCTCCGGTTAAATTAGAAACTAAAGTACCTGTAATAAATAGAAGTAATATTACGCGAAATTATAATTTGACTTGGGAAACCGGTGATTATAGATGGAAATTTGAACCCTGGGGCGCAAATGTTTCCGTTGGGCCGGGACAAACTAAGATAATAAAGTTTTCTATCTCCGGACCGAAAGGGAATTTTACAAGAGATGAGTTGCCTAAATTGAAAATATCATCGGCATATCAATCACTTTCTGGTACTAAAACACGCAGCGTCTATTATTTCCGACTTTTCAACCCCCCAAGAACTTATGCTAAATTTACTACGGAAAAAATAATCCTCGATGGTGTTCCCGATGAAAAAGCGTGGCAATCAGTGAAAGGTATCGATCAACTTTATTATGGCTATACCGGCGAACCTGCTAAAGAAAGAACTAATATTAAAGTTTTATATAATAATAAAAATTTGTACGTAAGTATAGTCGGAGAAGAGCCGAAGCCCCAAAAATTATCTTCTGTTGCGTATGGAGATATTCCTCTTGTTTTTGGTGATGATGATTTTGAATTGTATTTCGATACAAACCGCGATCAGACTACTTTTTATCGATTAATGGTAAATCCTAAAGGCACAATTTTATGCAGTAATCCGAAAGGATTATTCTCGTTCAAGTTTGATGTAAAAACTCATGTAGGTAAAGATAGCTGGAGTGCTGAATTTAAGATCCCATTTTCTCAATTAAATATGAAAGAACCTTCTAAAGGTGAAACCTGGGGATTCAATGTTATAAGACACCGGTTACAATCTAAGATACAGCAAAGTTTCTGGTCGTTGATGCAATATTATCTCCCTTATCAACCGGAATATTTTGGTTTGCTTAAGTTTGAATGAAAAATAATGCTAACTAAGGTATAGCGATTGGACTTTAATTAGATATTATTGCGGTAGTGAGAAAATATTGTTAATTTTATTAAAAAAACAAAAGATGAAAAACATTAACCCACTCAGATTATTTTATAATCGTATTTTAATCGGAAAACTTTTAATAATTATTGCATTATTCTTTGGAGTCCTATTGAATGCTCAAACTAAATATCCAGAAATAAATAAACAAATAAAAGCTGGCAACTTCTCTAAAGCCGAAAGGTTGATTAATGACGTATTATCTGGTGATAAGATAAATACAGTAGAAAAATACGATCTTAATTTTCAAATTGATAAAATGCACAGAATTAAGCTCGATTTTAACAAAACCGATGAAGATATAAATTCTGCTCTAAAAAAATATTACCCCAATTTGAACAAAAAAATGATCGAAAGTTGGGAAGCGGACAAATCACTTGAGATGAAATTTATCAACGGTAAAAAATATTTTTTTCGTAATGCAGTTCCAAATTTATTCAGAATTAATTTATTAGCTAAAAAGCATAAGAAAGAGGTTGACGGGATAATAGTAGATCCTCTTAAAGTATTCTTAAAAGCTCATATCCCTGAATGGATAAATGAAAGCCGGAAAAGCAAAAAGGTTTTTGCTAATCCTGTTACAATGAAAATTACGTATACCTTAACTGTCGATTCAAATGCAGTGCCTGCCGGTGAAGTTATCCGGTGCTGGCTTCCTTATCCGAGAGAAGATTTCAAGAGACAAACGGATATAAAATTGCTTGCAGTGAATGCAAAAGAGTATATTGTTGCTAGCGATTCTAATCCTCAAAGAACTTTGTATATGGAAAAGACATCGCAAAAAGGGAAGCCGACTGTTTTTCAAATCCAATATAAAATTACTGATTATTCTGAGATTCATAATATTGATCCGCAAAAAATAAAACCTTATGATTCTACTTCAGATTTATTCAAAGAATATACTTCAGAGCGTCCTCCCCACATCGTTTTCACGAATCAAATTAAAGAACTTTCAAAAAAAATAATTGGGAACGAAAAGAATCCTTATGAAAAAATAAAAAAAATCTATACATGGATAAATGAAAATATTCCCTGGGCTAGCGCAAGAGAATACTCTACAATAAATAATATTTCTTCCTACTGTCTCAATAATAAACACGGTGATTGCGGTATAGTGACACTTACTTTTATGACCCTTGCGCGCTATAATGGAATTCCGTGCAGATGGCAAAGCGGCTGGATGCTGCATCCGGGGCAGGTAAACTTACACGATTGGTGTGAGGTTTATTTAAATGGATATGGATGGGTTCCGCTTGACCAAAGCTTCGGTATTCAAAATTCCGATGACCCTAAAGTTGAATATTTTTATGTCGGCGGAATTGATCCTTACAGGCTAATTGTAAATGACGATTATGGAAAATCCCTGTTCCCTGCAAAAATTTATCCGCGCAGTGAAACTAATGATTTCCAAAGAGGCGAAGTAGAATGGCGGGGAGGAAATTTGTATTTTAATAAGTGGGACTATAAGATGGATGTTCAATATCTAAAATAATTTCTTGAATTTTATAAATTTATCCTATTCTCAAATTTGTTTATTGGATTTATTTCAATATGTTTTCTTAAATCAAAATTTACTTTTTAGTTAGATATGATTATCTTTTATAGAAAATTTATATTTTAAAATTCGTTAAATTCTTAGGTTTTATCCGTCATTTATATTATTGCCGTTTAAATCTTTGTTATTTATGTCAAGATATTTTTTATGATAAATTTCGTTGCGTTTAATTCAAAACCTGCCGGTAGGCAAGGTTCATTCGCCGCGGCGAATTCATAATTCAAAATTGCAGCTTGCCGCGCTATGATTTCACAAAATGAAAAATACCCATTAGTAAAAGTGGGAATATTATCTGAAAAGAAGATTACTTTTGAACTTCGAGGGGATTTTAGGGTCCAAGGTCATAAGCAATTATTCAATGGCATTTTTACGGCAGGGTTGCTGCATGACAAAATCTTATGCATATCAAATTCTGATGAAATTGAGGCGCTAGATGAAATTATTTTTGAACCGGATAATTTTCTTACATGTTCTTTTTTAATAAATGAAGTTACTATCGGCGTGAAATTCCACTGGGAACGGAAAGAAAATCAATTGTTTAATGGATCGCTGAAACTAATTAAAGAAAATGATAATGTTTTAGCAATTAATATATTACCGGTCGAGAATTATCTGGTAAGTGTTAATTCATCGGAAATGAGCCCTAAAAGTTCGATTGAACTTTTAAAAGCGCATGCTATCGTTACAAGAAGCTGGCTGCTTGCGCAAATGGAAAATTCTAAGAAGGCGAAAATAAATAACTTCCAGAATGGTCAGGAATCTAACGATGAATTAATTAAGTGGTACGATAGAGAGGATCACAGTCTTTTTGATGTTTGCGCGGATGATCATTGTCAGCGTTATCAAGGCATTACGAAAATTTCTACCTCAACTGTAAACCAAGCCGTGGGCGAAACTTCCGGGATGGTTTTAATTAGCGATGACCAAATTTGCGATGCACGCTTTTCTAAATCTTGCGGAGGTATTTCAGAATCATTTGAAAACGTTTGGGAACCGGTAAAGCATAGTTATTTAAAAGCAGTTATTGACTATGCAGTTAAACCGGATAATTTTAATCTTGACTTTTCTACTGAAGCAAACGCCCAAAAATGGATTAAGGCAATTCCTCCTGCATATTGTAATACGACGGATAAAAAAATTCTTTCTCAAATCCTTCTTGACTATGACCAGGAAACTACTGACTTCTACAGATGGAAAATTATCTTTTCGCAGAATGAGATTTCTGAAGTAATTAAAAATAAAAGCGGAATTGATTTCGGAGAAATAATCGATCTAATTCCTATAGAACGCGGCGATTCGGCAAGATTAATAAAATTAAAAATTGTCGGGAAGAAAAAGACTTTAACTATCGGCAAAGAACTGGAAATACGGCGCATTCTTTCTCCAAGCCACCTGTACAGTTCTGCCATTGTCATCGAAAAATTTGATCTTTTAAATGGGATACCGCAAAGGTTTTCAATAATTGGTGCCGGTTGGGGACACGGCGTTGGACTTTGCCAAATTGGTGCCGCTGTTATGGCTGCCGAAGGGCACATGTATGATGAAATTCTTCTTCATTATTTCAAAAATGCTCAGTTAAAAAAAATCTATTGATTATCATTTGTCTTTTTTCACTCTTTTCAAAAAATGGAAATGAATTAAAATGTCAAAACAAGTATCTGTTTTTCTTCTCTACAACGAACATGATTTTACAAAATTTCTTGTTCAAGAACTTCAAAAGTTCAGTTTTATTTCTCAAATTTTTTTACTGTCCTCACTCGATTGCAAAACAAAGATTGCGGGGACTAAGATATTGAAAATTGAAAACCCTTTTGATTCAAAAACAATAAATCTTATCAAGGGGAATGCAAATTCTGATTATATCCTTTTCTTGACTCAAGATATTATGATTGAATTAGGTCAGTTTGCACTCGAAAGATTCTTGTATGTTGCTGAAAATACGGGTTCCGATTTGTTATTCTCGGATTATCTGGAAATAAAGGGTGAAGAAAAGAAGCCTCATCCTTTAATTGACTACCAATTAGGAAGTATAAGAGACGATTTTAATTTCGGCCCGCTTCTTTTTATTACTAAAGAAGCAATGAAGAACTATGAACAATCTTTTGATTATAAATTTGCCGGGCTTTATGATCTTTGTCTAAATATTTCACGAAGTAAAAATATTTTAAGAATACCGGAATATTTATATTCAACCGTTGCAACCGATTTAAGAAAATCCGGTGAAAAACTTTTTGATTATGTTAATCCCAAAAATCGCGATGTTCAAGTTGAAATGGAAAAAGCAGCAACGGAACATTTAAAAAAAATTGGTGCTTATCTAAAGCCTGAATTTGTTCAAATCAATTTTGAGGAAAAAACGTTTTTGTATGAAGCATCCGTAATAATTCCAGTTAAAAACCGGGTTAAAACAATTAGAGATGCAATTCAATCTGTCCTTAATCAAAATACAAATTTCAACTTTAATCTTTTTGTTGTGGATAATTATTCTACCGACGGTACTACGGATATTATAAGAGAATTTGCGGATAAAAACGAGAAAGTAAATCATTTAATTCCGGTTAGAAAAGATTTAGGGATAGGCGGCTGCTGGAATGAAGCAGTCCATCATAAAGATTGCGGAATGTTTTCAGTGCAGCTAGATAGCGATGATATTTATAAAGGAACCGATACTCTTCAGAAAATTGTTGATACATTTAAACGGGAAAAATGCGCAATGGTTATAGGCAGTTACACGTTAACTGATTTTAAATTAAATGAACTTCCTCCGGGTATAATTGACCACCGGGAATGGACACCGGAAAATGGACGCAATAATGCCCTTCGAATTAACGGCTTAGGTGCTCCTCGTGCTTATTATACCCCTGTTTTACGCAGCATTAAAATTCCGAATGTAAGCTATGGTGAAGATTATGCTATTAGTCTTGCAATCTCACGTAATTATAAAATCGGCAGAATATTTGAATCAATTTATTTTTTGCAGAAGATGGGAAGAAAATAGCGATTCTGCATTGTCTATAGAAAAACAAAATACTTATAACATTTATAAAGACAGAATTAGAACTATTGAAATTATGTCCAGGCAGAATAAGAATCTGGCTAACTCTAACTGATATTAAGTCCATCTATACTTCACAAATGAAATCGAAATTGAATAACGATATTTTATATTCCGATATAGAAATAGAAAAATTTATTTCTTTAAACGACTTTGGAAATGCTTCCAAAGCTTTACTTGAGCAACAGAAGAAAAATTGGCCGCAGCTTGCCGAAGGATATGATTCGTTAAAATTAATAAAGGTTAAAGAATTCCTTTTTGATGGCTTTACTATAAGAGTACAATTTAATCCTGGCAGAATAATTTCTACTTCTGCTAAAGTGGATGATGCATCAATCAAAGAAAGACAATGTTTTCTATGCAAACAGAATCTTCCTTCCGATCAAAAAGGAATATTATACCGCGATAACATTATTATTCTTTGTAACCCTTTCCCGATTTTCCCCGAGCATTTTACTTTAGCTCATATTGATCATTCCCCGCAGCAGATTAAAAATTCCATAGATACTCTTTTGTCTCTTAGCAAAGACTTGTCATCTCAGTATTCTGTATTTTACAATGGACCTAAATGCGGCGCCTCTGCTCCTGATCATCTTCACTTTCAAGCCGGTAATAAATATTTTATGCCTGTCGATAAGGAATATAATTACCTTAAAGAAAAATTTGGTAAAAAAGTTTATTCGACGGATGACATTTCTATCTTTGGCGTAGATGACCTGCTTAGAAGGTTTATTTCCTTTGAATCAAAAGATAAAAACATAATAATAAAATATTTCGAAATTTTTTATTCTGTCTACGAGGCAATTTCCGGAGGTGCTGAAGAGCCAAAAATGAACATTTTATCTTTTTATGATAATGATACCGGCTGGAGGGTAGTTGTTTTTTTACGTGAGAAGCATCGTCCATCTCACTTTTTCGCTAGTGATGAATATAAAATATTACTTAGCCCGGCGGCAGTTGATATCGGAGGTGTTTGCATAACACCTCTGGAAAAAGATTTTGACCGGATTTCAAAGAATATTTTAACTGAAATATTCAATGAAGTATCCTTCGATAAAGATAAATTTGGATATCTTATTAAAGTTTTAAAAGAAAAATTTAAGAACTAAACAAATTATTTTTTAATTTAATTCAATTTAATAAAAGCTAAACATTGAGTAAATCCTGATATGAAATATTACATTGGAATAGACGGCGGAGGCACAAAAACTAATTGTGTAATTGCAGATGCTGAAGGAAATATTTTGTCAAAATGCACCGGAGGACAGTCAAACTTTTTGATCTCTGGAACTGACGAAGTTTCTCAGGTTATTTTTGAATTAATTCAAAAGTGTATGTCTCAATTAAACATTAATTTTACCGATATAAATTTTATATTGATTGGGGTTACCGGAGGCGGAAGACGTACTGATGCGGAACGTTTAGAAAAAAGTTTAATCTCCTTTTCTAAGACAAAAGGAATTGAATTTGAAAAAGTTTTGGTCGAAAGCGATGCTCGAATTGCGCTTGAAGGTGCTTTCTCAGGTAATCCGGGCAGTATACTTATTGCCGGCACCGGATCTATAATGTTTGGGAAAGATCCGGAGGGTAATATCCATAGGGCTGGCGGATTCGGCAGATTTTTAGGAGATGAAGGAAGCGGATATTCAATAGGGCAAAAGGGGCTAGCCGCAGTTGCTAAAGAATTTGACGGAAGAGGAGAACATTCCGATATTACAAGACTAGCTGGTGAGAAATTCAATATTACATCCTCCGAAATATTAATTACAAAAGTATATAAAGACAATTTTAATATTGCTTCAGCTGCTCCGCTTGTTCTGGATGCTGCAGTTAATAATGATAAAATTGCCCTGCGGATTATTGACAAAGAGTCAGATGGACTCATATTACTCATTGAAACGATGATTAAAAAATTAAATCAACCTGTTTTGAATCTTGCTTTCATTGGCGGGTTATTAAATAGCGATAATATTTTTTCAAGAACCTTGCGTGAAAAAATTGCAGCAAAATTGCCTAAGGTTAATTTAATTGAGGCGGAAAATCCTCCTGAAATCGGTGCGCTTCTTATGATTAAGAGATTACTAAAAGAATAAACCTTAATTACTTCCGATTATTATATTTGCTGCTTAGAATAAAGTAATTTGTTTTTTCATCCAATCGAGAATGAGTGTCTGATACGCTTATCTTAAATCCGGAGAACAAAATTATGTCGAGAGAAAAGGTAGAATCGAGAAATCCATGGACTTGGGTCCCCTCACTTTATTATGCAGAAGGGATACCTTATGCGCTTGTTATGTTGGTTTCAGTAATTATGTATAAAAGGATGGGAGTCTCAAATGCAAAAATCGGATTCTACACCGGTATTTTGTATTTACCTTGGGTAATTAAGCCTTTATGGAGTCCAATTATCGATATGGTAAAGAAAAAACGATTTTGGATTATCTTAATGCAATTTATTGTTGCTCTCGGATTATTAGGCGTTTCTCTATCGTTACATCTTCCAAATTTTCTTTTGTTTACTATCATATTCTTCTTTTTAATGGCGTTCAGTTCTGCTACACATGATATCGCAGCAGATGGTTTTTATATGCTTGGATTAGACGTGCATAAGCAAGCTTATTTTACCGGGATACGAAGCACATTTTACAGATTAGCTATTATTACTGCACAAGGTTTTCTTGTTATAATTGCTGGGGAGCTTGAAAAAAGCGGAAATATACCTAATGCCTGGTCTACGGTCTTCTTAATATTAACTATAATATTCTTCCTCTTCTTTGTCTATCATAATTTTATCCTTCCTTATCCGGATGCTGATAAGGCGGTTTTTAATACCGAAACAAATAATCCTGTAAAGAATTTCTTTAAAACTTTTCTCCTTTTCTTTAAAAAAGAAAAAATAGGTTTAATAATCGCATTTCTTCTTATCTATAGAATGGGTGAAGCACAGCTAATTACAATTGCACAACTCTTTCTGAAAGACCCGAGAAATGTCGGGGGATTAGGTCTAACAACTATTCAGATAGGATTTGTTTATGGGACAGTGGGTGTAATAGCGCTATCACTCGGCGGGATTGTCGGCGGTCTGCTCGCAGCTCGAAACGGCTTAAAGTTTTGGCTGTGGCCTATGTTTATTGCTATTAATATTCCTGCTTTAGTATATATTTTCCTATCCTATAACCAGCCATCAAGTTTTTATATCATTTCCTCTATGGTTGCAATAGAACAATTCTGTTATGGGTTCGGGTTTACGGCATATATGCTTTATATGATTTATATTGTTGTAGGTGAGTACAAAACCTCACACTATGCCATTGCAACCGGATTTATGGCGTTGAGCATGATGATACCAAGGTTATTCAGCGGTGAGCTTCAGGAATTGCTGGGGTATAAACACTTCTTTGTATGGGTCCTTTTGACGATGATACCCGGAATCCTTATTGTTAAATACTTATCTATTGACCCTGAGTTCGGAAAAAAGAAAATGGAGCAAAAATAATGTTCAATGGTCATCCAAAAGGTTTATACGTTCTTTTCTTTACGGAAATGTGGGAACGATTTGGTTTTTATACGGTGCTTTCAATCTTTATTCTATACTTGCAGGAAAACTTTCATTGGGATGCTGCCTTTGCAGGCAACATTTATGGATTATTCCTCGCTGCAGTATATTTTCTTCCTTTGTTCGGAGGTATAATAAGCGATAAAATCTTAGGCTATGGCAAAACAATTCTGCTCGGAGCTTTTGCTATGGGGATTGGATATACTCTGATGTCCATCCCGTCAAAGGAACCCATTTCCCTTTTTATTGCCTTAGGAGTAATATCTATAGGTAATGGATTATTCAAACCTAACATTTATGTCATTGTGGGCAATCTTTATAAAAATGTCAGTGGATCAATGAAAGACGCCGCTTATAATATTTTTTATATGGGAATTAATTTAGGCGCTTTTCTTGCGCCTATTGCTGCTGTGACAACAAAAAACTTCATGATGGAACATTATCATCTATCCCTTGTCCACGCATACAATGCTGCTTTCGGAGTCGCTGCATTGGGAATGTTTATTGGTATACTTATATTTTTATCTTTTAAGAAATATTACAAAGACGCCGATTATAGAATAAGTGATAAAGGGAAAGAAAATTCAGGTATTGTTTTGACCAAAACTCAGGAGAAGGAAAGGATAAGTGCTCTTCTTATAATCTTCGCCATAATTATTTTCTTCTGGATGACTTATTATCAAAATGGGTTTACTCTTACTTTGTTTGCAAAAAATTATACTGCGACTCATGTCAACCGGTTTACTTATCTATTATTTGATCCTCTTTCACTTTTATCCATACTTGCTTTGATTATCTTTTTATCGACTGCATTAAGAAAAGCCGCTTCATTCAAATCAAGAGTTTATAGCGGAATAATTTCTTTTATCGCTATAACAATTCTTTTGTTCAAATTAAATTTCTTACCTTCAAGTAATCCTATTTCTCCCGAAAGTTTTCAATCTTTTAATCCTTTGTTCATACTATTCTTAACTCCAATTATTGTTGCATCTTTTGCATGGCTCAATAAAAAATCCAAAGAGCCTAGTTCTCCCGGTAAAATTGGAATGGGTATGTACGTCACTGCTTTATCGTTTGTAATTATGATTTTTGCATCAATTGGATTGCCTTCTGTCCACTCGGTCTCGACTTCAGTTTTTAGCAGAGTGACGCCTTATTGGTTGATTTCCTCATATTTTGTTATTACTGTTGCTGAATTATTCTTAAGCCCAATGGGTATTTCCTTTGTCAATAAAGTTGCTCCACCTCGAATGAAAGGCGTAATGATGGGCGGATGGTTTGCCGGACAAGCAATAGGCAGCTATTTAGCAGGCTTCGTTGGGAGGTTCTATGTAAGCTGGCAGTTATGGCAGTTTTTTCTTCTATTAGTATTTACTTCTCTTATTTCAGCTTCTTTAGTTATGATGTTTTTAAAGAAGTTAAAAAATGCGGAAGTAAATTAAAGCGGCTGAGATGGAATTCAAAAAAAACATCTAATTATATTATTAACACACATTACGCAAAAGGTTATTATTACATAATGAGAAACCTCCGAGGTTTTCCTAAACCTCGGAGGTTTTGCACTTCACTTCCTTTATATTTGAAATTGTCTGCGTAACATGAGTTATTAAAAAAGAAATTATTTTTAAGATGAGGTACATGATGAAATTTTTTACGTTTATATTATTATTATCTTTAATTAACCCAATTTATTCTCAACAAAATTTGAATATGGATAACTTAAAAAAAATAATTACCGAATTTCAACAAAAATTTGCCCCCGATAAAAGGACGGCTTTGTTTAATGTCTCATGCAAATTAGAAAATGAAAATGAAGTTGTACTTTCAGGGGAAACAGATTTAGCTGATGCAAAAGAAGCATTGCTTAAAAATTTGAGTCAAGCAGGATATAAATTAAAAGATAGTATTAATGTATTACCCGGTAATTCTTTTGGAGATAAAAAATATGGCGTTGTAGACGTATCCGTTGCAAACCTCAGAACTGCTCCTAAACAAGAGGCTGAATTAGCTAGTCAAGCATTGTTGGGAAGCAGAGTAAAACTTTTGAAAGAATCTCAAGGGTGGTCTTTAGTCCAAACTCCTGATAAGTATATTGCCTGGATGGAAAATGATAGCTATGTCCAAATGAATAATCTTCAAATATCTGAATGGGAATCATCCAGGAAAATTATTTTCACTAAGATAAATGGATTTTGTTACTCTGCGGGAAACGTTAACTCAGATCCGGTTTCTGATCTTGTAGCGGGAAATTTGTTAAAAGAAGTTGAAAGGGATAGCGAATTTGTTAAGGTTGAATATCCTGATAAAAGAATGGGCTATATTCTAAACACTAATTGTGAAAATTTTAAAGATTATTTAAATAGCCTACGGCTTACCGGTGAAAATATTGTTACCACAGCAAAGAAATTTATGGGTGTCCCTTATCTGTGGGGTGGGACTTCAGGAAAATTAATGGACTGCAGCGGCTTTACAAGGACAGTATTCATGCTAAATGGAATATATCTTCCGAGAGATGCCTCTCAACAAGTCAATGTCGGAATTCCCGTCGATACAAAAGATGGATTTTCAAATCTAAAACCTGGTGATCTCTTATTCTTTGGTAAAAAAGCAACTCCAACCTCAAAAGAAAAAATTACCCATGTCGGTATTTATATAGGTAATGATGATTTTATTCACGAGTCAGGTATGGTACAAATCAGCAGCTTCGATAAATCAAAAAAGAATTACAGTCACTTCAGATATACTCAATTCGTTAAAGCAAAAAGAATTATTAATTCCGCCGGAGAGAATGGAGTGCAACTTTTAAAAAATATTCAATATTAATTTAACTTACATGCTGAAATCAATCTTATGCAATAAATTGTATTCTTTTACCACGTCATCGGAAATTAGTATTTATTATCAAAAACTAAATTTGACATTATAAAAAAAAAAAATTAAGTTCACCATAGAAAAATAAATGGAAATTCTATCGTAAATTTTTAATTCTTATTTGACCATAATATTAAACCTGTCATTTCACTTCGAGTATTAAAGGAGTTTGAAAATATGAGGTCTTTGTTACTTTTTTTATTTCTTACATCAATTACCATAACCAACCTTACTTTTGCCGCTTCAGGTAAAATAGCCGGCGTAATCAGAGATTCACAAACTAAAGAACCCTTAATCGGTGCTACCGTTCTTATCGAAGGCACATCTACGGGTGCGGCTACGAACGTTGATGGATACTATTTCATCTTAAATGTTACTCCCGGTATTTATAAGCTAAAAGTATCAATGATTGGTTATGCATCTTCAATAATTGAAAATGTTAGAGTCAATATTGATCAAACAACAAACATTGATGTTTCTTTAGAGCAAAAATCAATTCAAAGTCAAGAAATTGTTATATTGGCTAGAACCCCAATTGTACAAAAGGATGTCGCTGCCAGCCGTGTGAACCTTGATGAAAA
>JAKBMG010000047.1:17422-35019 GCA_021831685.1 Bacteroidota bacterium
GATATTGCAAAACTTCCCGTTGCAAGCGTTGCGTCTGTGGTCGGATTACAAGCTGGTATTGAGCCTGGCTTAATAATAAGAGGCGGCAGCATTGACCAAACCGGTTTTATGTTAAATGGTGTGGTCCTTAGAGATGGAAGAGATAATACTCCTTTTACCGGAATTAGCTATACATCAATTTCCGCAGTTCAGGTTCAAACCGGTGGTTTTTCGGCTGAATATGGTAATATAAGATCGGGCTTGGTTAACATTGTAACTCAAGATGGAAGTAAGAATAAATATACTTTCAAAATGATAACTGAAATGAGCCCGGCTAACCCAAAACATTTTGGAATATCTCCGAACGACCCGAACTCTTACTGGATTCGTCCCTATGTTGACGGACCTGTAGCTATGTATGGTACTCAGGCTATAAATCCTGCAACCGGAAAGCCCTATTGGGATGCAAATACACAATTACAATATCCCCAATTTGCCGGATGGGTTGCCGTAACTAATCAATTATTAAAAAGCGGAATTGTTCTGTCTCCTCAAGCTGCGCAAAAATTGTTTATGTTTCAGCACAGAAAAAATGTAAATATTGTTAACCCGGATTATGTGGTCGATGCAAGTTTTGGCGGCCCTGCTCCTTTTGTAAGCGAAGCTCTCGGTAATCTAAGATTTTTAGCTTCATATAGAACAACTCAAACCGAATATGTTATTCCTCTTGCGACACCCGGGGAAAATGATTATACCGGACAGTTAAAATTAACTTCCGATATTGGTGAAGGTAAAAAATTAATGCTGCAAGGAATGATGGCCCAAATTACCGGAACCAATAATAATAATTCGGGTCTACCCGGCTATTTCACCAACCCTAATTCTTTTGTCGGAACTCCAAATGACCCCGCTGGTGCTTTGGATCAGGTAAGTTATATCGATGCAAGAATTTTCACGAATGATTATTGGGCGCCTACTACTGAAAACATCTACTCGTTTAGCGGTAAATATACGCAGGTTTTAAATCCTTCTACTTTTTATGAAGTTCAAGCAAGTTCGTTTACTTCAAAATTTAATACGAATCCGGGTCGTTTAAGGGATACCAGTAGTATTTACCTCTTTGGTAATAATTATTATGTAGATGAAGCTCCTTTTGGATTTCTGCCAAATGCCCCATCTACAGCGATTGACGGAATGAGAATGAGCGTTGGATTCAGTAACTCCCGCGATAGTAGCGTCGTTGCTGACTATAATATAAAATTAGATTTCCAAAGCCAGCTCGATAAATTCAATGAAATTAAATCAGGTGTTGAGTTTCATTATACAGATAATAATGTGAATTCTGCTTCTGTCGATCAATATCTTCCAAATGGAAGATATACTTCTACCTGGCATACTTTCCCGATTCGCGCTGCTCTGTATGCCCAGGATAAACTTGAGTTTGAGGGAATGATAGCCACGCTTGGCGTTCGTTTAGATTATAGTAATCCAAATGGCGATTGGTACCAATTTGGTGCGTATCCATCTGCATTTGCTTCTTCTGAACCAGCAATAAATTTTGATACAGTCTTAACAAGAATACATACTATAAAACAATTTGATATCTCTCCAAGACTGGCAATCTCTTTCCCGATTACCGAGAATAGTAAACTCTATTTCAACTATGGTCACTTTAGGCAGTTACCCATTCCAGACGATCTTTATTTGATAAGAAGATTTTCTGATAATAATGCAGTTACGCAAGTCGCTAATCCAAGTATGCCTCTCCCTAAAACTGTTGCTTATGAGCTTGGGTACGAACAAAATTTAGCGGATCTACTACTAGTGCGAGTTGCCGGGTATTATAAAGATAATTCCCTCCAGCCTATCACTGTTAATTATGTAAGCAGTGATAGTAAAGTCAATTACAACATTATTGAACCGAACAATTATAGCGATACTCGCGGTTTTGAATTTACTCTATCCAAAAACAGAGGCGATTGGATACAAGGTTTTGTTAACTATACTTATGATGTAAGCACTTCTGGTAATTTTGGTTACCGTACTTATTATCAAAATCCGGCAACTCAAAGAAATTATGAAGCTATAACACAATCATACTATCAATCTAAACCTGTACCCCAGCCTTATGCAAGAGCTAATATAGACATTTTATCTCCTGCTGATTTTGGGCCTGTGCTCGGCGGAAATCATATCTTCGGAGATTGGCGTTTAAGTTTTATCGGTTCATGGACCTCAGGTCCCTATTTTACCTGGGCGGGCGGCGGCTCTAATGCTAGCATTGTTAATAATGCCCAATGGAATGATTATACTAACATTGACCTTAGAGTTACAAAATACATTAAAATTTTAGGTGTCGACTTTCAGCTATTTGCTGATATGAAAAATCTTCTCAATTATAAATATATGTCAATGGGTGGATTCTATGACTATAATGATTTTATCCTTTATATGAAATCTCTGCATCTGCCCGCTGCAATCGGAAATCCATTGGGATATGGAAATATTCCCGGGAATGATAGACCGGGCGATTATCGTACCGGGCCATACATCCCTTGGGATCCAAATGCCTCCCAGGCTCAAAAGGATCAGTGGACTAAAAATAAATCTTATATTGATATGCCTAATTTAAGCTATCTAACTTTTCTTAACCCAAGACAAATCTTTTGGGGCATACAAGTTTCTATTGCGATTAATGATTAATTAAGAAATCTCAATTTGAGGATTAAATGAAATTAGTAAGTAAAATAAATAATTATTCTGCAATTCTTCTTCTGTTAAGCTTGTTTTTTATTCCTAATAAAACTGAAGCTCAGTACAATAATAAGTGGATGACTGCAGGTTCTTTCCAGGATTTCTATTCCGAAATAGGTTGCGAGCCAGAAGAAAGTTTTGTGAAACAGCAGCAATACGGCGGTCAGTGGCCGGCAATTCACCCTAATCAAGATTCTAAAGCTGCCCGTGGATTATGGATTGGGGCAACTAACTTCACGGACGCTACTGGTGCTAATTTCCCATTTAAGGTCGTCCATGTAGGCCCTCGTGTTTCCGGCGCCGGAGAATTCTTTCCGGTACAATTCCAATTGATTAGTAAATTTGATCCGCCCCAGGTTTATGTTGATGGAACTCCGTCCGTAAACAATCCGACAGAAAATGATGCTGTTGATCCCACCATACCTGCTGATAGAGAGCTCATAACTGTAGTTAACACTCAGTTAGGTTTAACTATGACCCGAAAAATTCTTCAGTTCAGCCAGCAGCTAAATGATAATTATATGATTTATGATTATACTTTTACTAACACCGGAAATACAAACGGAGATTCAAAAATTGAACTTCCTAATAATACATTAACCGGGGTTTATGTCTATTTGCAATATAGAAATTCAATGAATCGTGAATCTTCATCAGAAATCGGAAATGCTACTCAGTGGGGGTTTAACACTATGAATGATGCTCGAGGAGACGGGGCACAAAATATTGCTCTTTATAATGATCCCCCTAACCAGAGGTTTAGAGCGCAATATTCATGGCATGGTAAATATGCTCCGTTTACTCAATATGATAATATTGGCGGTCCCTTATGGTTTTATTCCACTTCTACAACTACAATTTCGAAGTCTGATACGGTTGGTCGTCTTTCCGCTATTCAATTTTACGGAGTTGTAACTGTTCATGCTGATAAATCAGCAGAAGATTCTACAGATGATATTGGTGAACCTTCTACTACAAATTATATCGGGTCTGATGATCCAAACGAATCCAATAATGATGCATTCAACCCCAGTAAAATGGCAGCAGAATACGCTATTATGTCAAGCGGACATGAATCACCGCGCCATGCTGACAAAGTACAGCCGGATGGTAAATTTGATGTCCCGACAGGAGATCCTTCTCTTGGTACTACCGGCGGTTGGTCATTTGGAAACGGTTATGGACCATATACACTTAAACCAGGCGAGAGTGTACACATCGTAATGGCGGAAGGAGTGGCTGGACTTAGCCGTGATGCTGCTACAAGAATTGGAATTGAATACAAGAATGGCATTATCTCGGCAAAAGCTAAAAATGATTCTGTCCTTACCGGGAAAGATTCATTATTCCAAACTTTTGATAGAGCCATTGCAAACTATAATAGCAATTATGCTATACCGGAACCACCCAAACCTCCAAAGCTTTTTAATGTGACTTCAGGAGGAAATAAAATAAGCCTTTCATGGGATGTTTATTCGGCAAGCGATCCTAACCTTAAAGGTTTTAATATTTATAGAGCGTCCGGGCAATATGACAGCACATATCATCTCATTTATCAAGCCGGACCAAACGATAGAAGCTTTGACGATGTTACTCCAATTAGAGGGCTTTCTTATTATTATTATATAACTTCGGTTGGGAATAACGGACTTGAGAGCAGTGAATATTATACACAAACTTATAATCCCGCTAATCTTAAACGTCCCGCCGATTCAGTTATGAGCGATATTAGAGTGGTACCAAATCCATATAATATTTCAGCGGATAAATCGCTGGGCTTCGGCGATCAGCAAGCTAACCGCTTGGCTTTCTTCAATATTCCAGGACAATGTACAATACGTATTTACACTGAAATTGGCGAACTTATTTATACTATAAATCATACAGACGGAAGCGGCGATGCTTATTGGGATTCAGTTACTTCTTCTAATCAGATTGTGGTAAGCGGAATTTATATCGCCGTTGTAGATAATACTATAACTGGTGAAAGAAAAATTGTAAAGTTCGTAATTATTAGATAACAGTATACAATGAAGAGAATTTTAATGGAAAAAAATATTAAACAGGCAACTTTTATTTGCTTTATTATCTTAATGTCGGCTTCCTTCTCTTTTGGGCAACAGCAAAAGTTAGCTCAAACCGGAATGAAATTTTTAAGCTTGTCCTTGGATGCAAGAGGAAGCGGCTTATCAAGTTCTACCACTTCCCTGGAAGACGGCGCGGCGTCTATGTTTTATAACCCTGCCGGTATGGCGAGGCTTGATAACTTTACTAGTATCTCGTTAGGACGCGTAAATTTTATTGCGGATATAAATTATAATTACGCTAGCGCTTCATTTGCCCCATCTAACGGTGATTATGGCATTATTGGATTGAGTTTCGAGAGTGTAGATTATGGTCAATTTCAAGGAACTATTCGCGCTGATAATACACAGGGCTTTGTTGACGTAGGCACTTTTAGCCCTACTGCTATGGCTTTTGGTATTGGCTATGCTAAAGCTCTTTCTGAAAAATTTGCAGTTGGAGGTATCGTTAAGTATGTCGCTCAATCCTTAGGAACTAGCGTCGTCGATGTTGGTTCAACAGGCAATTATTTAACAGAAGAGAATAAAACAAACGTTCTCGCCTTTGACTTCGGTATAATTTATAAGACAGGTTTTAAAAGTCTCGCTTTTGGAATGGATGTGAAAAACTTTTCCAGAGAAGTAAGGTATAAAACTGAAAGTTTCCAACTCCCATTGATTTTCAAAATGGGCATTTCAATGAATGTGTTTGATTTAATTCCTAACATAGATCAAAACATGCATTCTTTTCTTGTTTCTGTTGATGCTAGCCATCCAAGAGATTATCCGGAACAGCTTAGTATAGGTGGGGAATATACATTTATGAAATTAATTTCTTTGAGAGTAGGATATATTTCCCCTACCGATGTTGAAGGCATAAGTGCCGGTCTTGGCATCAAACACGATTTTGCAGGATATAAATTCGCTTTTGATTATTCATTTACTGCATATAAAGTCTTTAGTAATGTTCACAGGTTTACGTTCACATTTGCTTTTTAATTTTAATGAATCTTTTTTGTGAGAAACAAAAAATAATTTTGGATAAGGTATGAAAAATAATTTTTACAATTTATTATTTACAAATTTATTTATAGCTCTCATTGCACTGTTAAGTTTTAACGGGTGTTCCGATAAGGGAGCGCCAAGTTTATACCAGGGTGTCCCGACTACTCCTATAGGAGCAACTCCTGTTATTTCTTCAATAAATCCTCCGAATTCAAGTCTTGCGGGTGTTTCTCAGATCACTATCACAGGACAAAATTTTTCAACTAATCCAATGGAAGATTTAGTTTATTTTAATGGTAATCAAGCGGTTGTTTCAAGCGCTACCACAACACAGCTTGTTTTAACCGCTCCAAACATTACCGGCGATTCTATTGCTATTATGGTTGCAGTTTTACATTCGGAACTTTTCAGCAATAAATTGTACTACTCTCTTAAACCTGGAGCAAAGGATTTCTATCCTGATGCAAATAACACTTATATAGTCCCATATTCAATTGTATCCGATAATTTAGGAAATATTTATACTTCGCTTACGGTAAATAACGGCGGAGCGGGGATTAAAGAAATTACTCCCGACAGTATCATTACAAATTACGCCACTAAGGGGACTGAGACATTTTGGACAAACATGCGGTTCGGTCCAAACGGTGTTTTGTACACTGCACGAAATCTTTTTGCAGTATTTCAAATTCCTGCCGGAGGAGGAGCACCTACACCGTTTGTAATCTTCCCTAATTCTGTCAAAATATCTCAATTAGAATTTGATCCATACAGCAATTTATGGGCTGGAGGTAATAACACTTCAATTTATAGAATCAAACAGGATAAAAGTTTTACTGCATTCCCATTTACCGGCAACATTACCGCTATGCGAGTTTATAATGATGGCGGTACAAATTATTTGTATGTTGCCGTTCAGCAGGATTCAAATGTTACAGTGCAGCGATTTCCTATAGATGCCAATGGTAATTTAGGCGCAGTTGAAACTTATTATGATTTCTCAGGTAACTACGGCACCGGGAATTCAATTACAGCGCTTGAATTTTCTACTGACGGCGATATGTATTTAGGTACAACGCTTCCGCAGGCAATCGTTGTGGTTCATAAAGATAAAACATCGGCACCGCTTTATCCCGGAGTTTTACAACAAACCGGCGTTGTCTCTATGGTGTGGGGTACCGGTTCTTATTTGTATTACACACGCGCCGCTACTTTTAATACTAGCACCGGCAATGTTGTAATACCTCAGACTATTGTTAGACTTGATGTGCAAAAGCAAGGGGCTACATATTACGGGAGATAAATAACTGTTCATTATTTTATCATAAATAGAAGGAGTGCTTCATGAAAAGGTTCGTTTCTTTTTTGTTTCTTTTGACGCTTGCTTTAAGCGCCACTGCTTTCTCACAGGGATGGAGTTTCCAGGGATATTTTCCAGATTCTACTTTTAAGGGTTCTTATAATAAATCATTTGGTACTGGAGTGCATGCCATAGCTGTTGCACCTGATGGAAATGTTTGGTTTGGGTACATTAATGCTACTGATAGTATCTTAAGTGGGACTAATACTTATTCGGCTGTTAGAGATATTTTTGTCTATAAGCCAGATGGAACACCTGCTTCATTCAGTCCAATTAAAATAATTTCAGGCAATGGTATCACCGATACTATGTATAACAGCACGCGCGGTGCAAGAACCGATCAAAATGGAAATATTCTCTGGTCAAGTTATAACATCTTATATAGAGTTAATTATCAAACAGGCGCAGGGATGAACAAAGCGGTTTATTCTGGAGGAACTTTAACTGCGCCAGCCGTTGATACCGTCGGAGATATTTTTGTAGCCCCTGTAATTCCTGCTCATCCTATTCAAATATGGAATACCGATTTTACATTGCAAGGAACTAATGTACAAGATTCATCAGTTGGCTATTCTAGAACTTTAGAAGTTTCAAAGGACGGTAACACAGTATATTGGTGTGGATATTCCAATAATTCTATTTGGGTATACCATAGAACAGATGCTTTCTCTCCGTATGTATTAACAGATACGGTACTTAAAGGTTTATCGTGTGAATCTATTGCCTGGGATCCAAAAACAGGTTACTTATGGTGCGCATCCGGCAATGCTCAAAATAACCCCCCGAACCAATATCCCGGCGTTTCTACTTCTTATACACCATCTGCCTGGTATGCAGTTGACACAAAAACTTGGGCAATCAAAGATAGCATTTTATGGCATTTCCATAATCCGGCTGATGATGCAAGGCCAAGAGGAATGGCTTTTAGCCCGGATGGCAATACTGTTTATGTTGTAGGGTACAATTTTAACCAAGCCACTTTTTACCCTTCTATTGAAAAGTTTAGTCGTCCGCTTGTTGGTATTAAAGAGCAGGGAAATAGTAATATCGTAACCAGTTTTACTTTATCTCAGAATTATCCTAATCCCTTTAACCCATCTACTGAAATTACTTTCTCAGTGGCTAAGTCTGGATTAGTTACTCTTAAAGTTTACGATCTACTCGGAAGACTAGTTTCGACTTTGGTTAATGAGAATAAATCTACCGGTAATTATACGGTTCGGTTTGATGCTAGTCGACTTGCATCCGGTACATATATTTATCAGATGAATGCAAACGGTGTTCTGCTTACTAAAAAGATGGTTCTCCTGAAGTAAGAAGACCTCTTTTATTTATTAAAGCCCCGGATAACCGGGGCTTTTTTTGTACAAATCATTTCCTTTAAATAGTTAGCTAATCTAAGGAGAAAACCGTGAGCAATACAATTTCTGCAGATCCGCAGCAAATTAAACAAAGCGGAAGAATCGCCTCTATCGATGCTTTCCGTGGGTTTACAGTACTTGCAATGATTTTTGTTATCCAGGTTGCAGGATATACGAACCTACCTCTTACAATGTCCTGGTTTGGAAGTCCTCCCGTATCAACTTTTAAACATGCCGGTGATGCTATAAATGCAACAGGTATTGGGCTGACTTTTACAGACTTAGTAGCTCCTTTTTTTGTTTTTATAGTTGGTATGGCTCTTCCATTAAGCAAGAAAAGAAGGGGCTCAGACTGGTGGAAACACGTTACCAAAAGAACTTTTATGTTAATTGCCCTGGGAGTTATTTATATTTCTCTTGCGCTGGGTTCGGCAAATTCATGGGGTGGATTATCCTATTGGTGGGGGATTCTTCAAGCAATCGGTATTGCTTACTTTATGGGTGCGGTTTCAACACAATTTCCTAATTGGCAAAGGTGGATCGCGGTTTTTGTAATTGCTGGTTTTCATCTATTTATGTCTATGAATTTTAATTGGTGGCTTCATCTTGGAAATCCCAACAACGGTTTCTGGACAATTGCTAATCTTTCGGGCGATACTTTAAGACCGTTAACAATTCATTGTACTCCTTGGGCTTCTATTTCATACGGTACTATCACTATTGTCGGGACTATACTGGGAGATTCACTGCTTACAAGATCTCACAAAAAGATAATTACTCAATCAATAATTATCGGCGCTGTTTTCTTTATACTCGGATATCTGCTTCATTTATTTGATTACCCTAAGTTTGCAATGAATAAGGATAATGTCACAGTTTCTTATGCGCTTGCTACTTCCGGAATTTCCGCTTTTACATTCTTAATTTTCTATTTAATAATGGATGTCGCTAAATATCAAAAATGGGCTTGGGTTTTTATTGTATTTGGGTCAAATGCATTGTTGGGATATTTCTTACAACCAATTGTTAGAATATTTGCATACGCACTAGGTTTCAAACCCTATCTTATCGGATTAAGCGGTTGGTATGGAATGTTTATCGGCTTGGTTTGGACTGCCGTTTTGTGGGCTGTTCTCCTTTGGTGCAATAAACGAAATATTTATTGGAGAATTTAAGCTTTAGATTTTTGTAAATATATTATCATTTAAGTTTTTGCCTGCCAGTAGAGAGCGTTGCAGAACTACTTTGTTGTCATTTCGACCGGAGGGAGAAATCCCACGAATAGCCCAGATACACGAGTTGAACATGGGATATCTCAGTCGCATCCGCCGCGGCGGATCCTTCGATATGACAAGAAAAAAATAGTTGTCATTTCGAATCCGGCCCTGCCTGCCGGTAGGCAAGGTTAAGCCGGTGAGAAATCCCATTTTAGGCAATTTTGAGACCTCTCTTTACGAATAGGAGAGTACTGCAAGGCTCTCGGTCGGTTTTTCTTTGAACTTGGACTTTAGCACTCTAAAGTATTGCCGTTTAAATCTTTGTTTTTTATGTCAAGATATTATTATGATAAATTTCAATGCGTTTCATTCAAAACCTGCCTGCCGTCAGGCAAGGTTCATCCGCGGCGGATTCATAATTCAAAATTACGGCTTGCCGCTCTATGAAAGATAGATTTTTACTGCTCCTTTTTTGCATAGTACTTTTTGCTTCTCACCTTTTCTCCCAATCCCTTCCTCCCAAAAGGGAATTCAGAGGAGCATGGATTGCTACAGTCATGAATTTGGATTGGCCATTAAGTAATACTCTGACTACTGATCAGCAAAAAGCCGATCTGATTTCGCTTCTTGATGGGCTTAAGGCAATTGGCATAAATGCCGTTATTTTCCAGGTTAGAAGCGAATCCGATGCAATGTATAATTCTCTTTACGAGCCCTGGTCCTATTGGCTTACAGGTCAACAAGGTAAACCCCCGTCTCCGTATTACGATCCATTAGCTTTTGCCGTCCAGGAAGCTCATAAAAGAGGGATGGAAATTCACGCCTGGTTTAATCCGTATCGAGTCGTCAGAGATATTAAAAATTCTTACCCTCAAGCTTCAAATCATGTTTCCATTACACATCCTGATTGGGTTGTAACTTACGGTAATATAAAAGTCTTGAATCCGGGGATTCCGGCAGTTCGAGATTATATAGCTAAAATTATTGCCGATGTAGTTAGAAGATATGATATTGATGGAGTTCATTTCGATGATTATTTCTATCCTTATCCGGATGGAGTAAATACATTTAATGATTCTGCTACGTTTCAACAATATCCAAACGGATTTACTAATATTGCAGATTGGAGACGTGATAATGTTAATAGATTAATTAAAGAGGTTCATGACAGTATAAAGACTATTAAGCCCTATGTAAAGTTCGGAATATCACCGTTTGGTATTTGGAAAAGCGGGGTACCTGCGGGTATTTCAGGGCTTTCAAGTTACGATGAGCTTTACGCCGATTGCATGTACTGGATGAGAAATCATTATATCGATTATATTACCCCTCAATTATATTGGCAGCTAGGAGGAAAACAGGATTATAACGCACTAATGTCGTGGTACGCAGATTCTGCTAAGGCTTATAATATTCAATTTTACCCAGGCGAAGCAGCATTTCATATAAATATTTGGTCTGCATCTGAGCTTCCGAATCATCTTAGACTGGATAGAAGTAATCCCAACGTCCAAGGCAATATATATTTCAGAGCCTTGGTAGGCCTTTTAGATAATGAACAAGGTTTCGCTGATACACTAAAAAATAATTTCTATCGTTATCCTGCTTTATCTCCAATTATGAAATGGATTGATTCTACTGCGCCTAATCCAGTTCGAAATTTAAGATTCGATAGAATCCAAGGCTCAGCTCAAGCGGGTTTAATTTGGGATTCTCCAACTTTGGCTTTAGACGGCGACTCGGCAGTAAAATATGTGGTTTATAAATTTGACCATAACAATATTTCACAACAGGATGTTGACCAAACCTCTAATATCTATGACGTAACTGGTGAAAATTATGATCTTTTAAACAATTATAAGGGAAATCAAAGTGGTACTTTATTCCTTGGCGTAACTGCTCTTGATCATACTTCTAACGAAAGCAATATAAGCAGTTTGGTTCAAGTTCAAGCTCCGGGAATTGTCGCACTCTCAAATCCGTCACAAAATGCTCCTCTTCAAAGAGACACTATCAATTTTATTTGGAATTATACCGGCGGTGCATCAAATTATAATATGCAAATTTCAACCGATTCGACATTTGCATCAAATTTATCTGTCAATCTGTCCGGCTTAAGCGATACTTCCTATTCTGTTTCTAATTTATTAGGACTTCAAAAATATTATTGGCGCGTTAACGCTAATAACATAGCCGGGGCAGGGGGTTATTCCGATATCATTAGCTTTATTACCGGTTTCCCAAAACCACCGGTTTTGTTAAGCCCGCTTCATGCATCTACAAATATCTCTTTGGATACTTCTTTAGTATGGGCGGCAGATGATTCAGCGTCGCAATATGAACTTCAAATATCCAGGTCTATCACAATTAACCCTTCTTTTATCATCTTAGATTCGACGGGTATATTAGATACCTCGTTCAATTTTCAAAATATGAATCAAAATACTGCTTATTTCTGGCGTGTTAGAGCAATAAATAAATACGGAAGTAGTGCGTGGAGCAGTACATTTGGATTCAGGACAAGATCATTAACTCTAGCGTTGAATGAATCGACAAGTTCTGTGGATTTTGAATTAAGCCAGAATTATCCGAATCCATTTAATAACTCAACGGTAATAAAATTTTCGTTGCCGGGAAGCGGTTATGTGGAATTAAAAATTTATAATTTGCTAGGCTCTTTAATTTCAGAGCCAGCTAAGGGAAATTTTTCGCAAGGATTTTATTCCGTCAAGTTCGACGCAAGTAATTTGCCTTCTGGAATTTATATATATACGATGTCAGTGAACAATAAATTTTTTGCAAAAAAAATGATTTTAATGAAATGAGTTCGAAGCAATGTCGTTTCTAAAAAATTATATTAAGGGCACTTCTAAAAACTTCAATATTTGCCTGAAGGTAGGCAGATTCGAAATGAAAAAAAATTGTGTCATTTCGACTGAGCCTGCCTGTCCGGTAGGCAGGTCCTCGAAGGAGAAATCCCATGTTCAATTCGACCATCTAAGCTTTACAAGTGGATTTCTCACCGGCTAAAGCCGGATTCGAAATGACAATTATTTGTGTCGTATCTAATGAGCTTGCAAGCAGGCAGGTTCTCTGCGTTAAATTTTTATAAATGATAGTTTTTAGAAGCACCCTTAAAATAACGCTAACACTAAAATGAGGAATAAAATGAAAACATATCTTCTAATATTATTTTTCTCTTTAACAGCCTTTGAACTTAATTATTCACAAACGCCAAAAGTTAAAACCGGAATTGAAGTTCTTAGAGATAATAATTTTAATATACTCGCCGGTAAAAAAGTCGGATTGATTACAAATCCTACCGGGGTTGATTCAAAACTTGTATCCACAATAGATATCTTATTTCACGCCAAAAATGTTAAGCTTGTTGCCTTGTTCGGGCCTGAACACGGTGTAAGAGGAGATTTTTCTGCAGGTGCTGATGTTGAATCTTACACAGATAAACAGACTGGACTGCCGGTATATTCTCTTTACGGAAAAACAAGCAAACCTACTCCCGACATGCTGAAAGGTATTGATGTGCTGGTCTACGATATTCAGGATATCGGCTGCCGTTCTTATACATACATAAGCACAATGGGAAAAGCTATGGAAGCAGCGGCAGAAAATAATATCCCATTTGTTGTGTTAGATCGCCCTAATCCTCTCGGAGGCAGAAAAGTTGAAGGCAATTTGGTTGAAGACGGATTCCAATCTTTCGTTAGTGCCTATAAAATTCCTTATGTGTACGGATTAACCTGCGGAGAGCTTGCTAAAATGCTTAACAAGCGAGGGATGTTAAAGGATGGTGAAAAATGCAAGCTGATTATTGTTCCAATGAAGGGGTGGAGAAGAAGCATGTCCTTTGAACAAACCGGACTGCCATGGGTATTAACATCACCGCACATACCGCATTTTGATACGCCTGAATATTATGTCGCAAGCGGTATTATGGGTGAACTGGGGACTTTATCCGAAGGTGTGGGGTACACTCTTCCTTTCCAGATATTCGCTGCAGAATGGGAAGATGCAGATAAGCTCGCAGAAAAAATGAACGCACTCGGATTGAAGGGAGTTCTGTTCCGTCCGATTAATTTTAAACCGTATTATGGAATATTTAAAGATAAAGAACTTCACGGAGTGGAAATTAATATTACCGATTACCGCAAAGTCAATTTAATGAGTCTTCAATTTTTATTTATGCAGGTCCAAACAGAAATGTACCCCGATAAAAATCCTTTTACTTTGGCTTCCAAAGAAAGACTTAGTTTTTTTGATAAAGTATGCGGAACTTCTAAGGTTAGAGAGCTGTTCTCAAAAAACATGAAATACGATGATGTGAAAGAATTTCTTTACAAAGATGTGAAGGAATTTAAAAAGTTGTCGAAGAAATATTATTTATATCGTTAATGCAGGCGCAAGTTCAAGATCAAGTTTAAGTTTAAGTTTAAGGTTTAATGTGGAGTGTAACACCCTAATTTTTTATCAAATAACCTATAACCCAGTTATATTGACCTTGCCTGCTGGATAAATTATATTCCCTCATAACTTCATAGGTTATTACAAATTATGAATTTATTTTTGGCACCAATTATAAAGGGCACTTCTAAAAAATTCAATATTTGCCCGAAGGCAGGCAGGTTCAAAATGACAAAAAAAATTGTGTCATTTCGACTGAGTCCTCGAAGGAGAAATCCCATGTTCAATTCGACCATCTAAGCTTTACAAGGGGATTTCTCACCGGCTTAAGCCGGATTCGAAATGACAATTATTTGTGTCGTATCTAATGAGCTTGCAAGCAGGCAGGTTCTCTGCGTTAAATTTTTATAAATGATAGTTTTTAGAAGCACCCTAAATATACTTTTTAAGGGACATTTTGAGAAAATATTTTACTGTTATTATTCATACAAATCTTATACTTTTATTTTTAATTATTATTAACGCCCCTATATATTCGCAAGCAAGTCTGCAGAATAAAATCGGGCAAATGCTAATGGTGGGATTTACAGGCACTACAGTCCCTGATTCCCTTGCTTATGATCTACAGAACAGAAACCTTGGCGGGGTAATTTTATATGGTGGAAATATTCTAAACCCGGTTCAGTTGAAAAATTTAACTTCACAATTGATGCAATTATCCAAGATCCCTTTATTTATAGCTACCGACCAGGAAGGAGGGCAAGTTGCACGTTTAACAAAAAGCAATGGTTTCGACAATACTTATTCCGAATATCAACTCGGGACTATCTTTGCTTCAATTGATTCAACTAGAGCACAGGCATCTGAAATGGCTCAATGGCTTTCTTCAAGCGGAATCTCAATTGATTTTGCCCCTGTCGTTGATGTCGATGTTAATCCAAACAGTCCTGCTATAGGACATTATCAAAGAAGTTTTTCCCCGAATCCAATGACGGTTTTTAATTATTCTGTCGCTTTTATTAATGAAATGCATAAACAGAATATTATTACTACACTAAAGCATTTCCCGGGACACGGAAGCGCAACGACTGATTCTCACTTGGGCATTACCGATATAACAAATACTTGGGCTGATTCTGAATTGATTCCTTATCAACAACTTATTGCAGACAATTACTCAGATCTAATTATGGCTGGACATCTTTTTAATGAACATCTTGATTCTCTTTATCCGGCATCTCTATCTAATAATGTAATTACCGGTCTCCTGCGGAATAAATTGGGCTATAAGGGAGTTGTTATAACCGACGATATGCTTATGGGTGCGATTTCAACTCAATATACTTTTAGCAAAGCTATTGAGCTTGCAGTAAACGCAGGCGATGATATTTTATTATTTGCTGCTAATTTAGGTTCAAATAAAGAGTCTATTGTTGATAGCGTTATAAATATAATCTCCCAAAAAGTTGCCGCAGGCGCTATATCCGAATCACTAATTGACTCCGCCTATAACAGGATAATGAATCTAAAGCAAAAGTATTTAACAACGACTTCTATAGGTAAAGAATTTGCCTCGGCTAATGTTCCTGAAAATTATTCTCTGTCAAACTATCCGAACCCGTTTAATCCGGCAACAAATATTTTATTTAGTATTAACCATAGTTCACATGTTACAATTAAAATATATAATATCATGGGGCAATTAATAAAAAGTTTAGTAAACGGGGAACTTAAAAAAGGAAATTACAGACTTCAGTTTGATGGATCAAGATTAGCATCTGGTGTCTACATTGTCGTACTGCAGGCTCCTTCTGTATTACTTACAAAGAAGATTATGCTCCTGAAATAAGTGCCAGGAAAAACTATAAAGTATATACTTGGATGAAACTTTTAAAAGATGTTAAAAAATTACTTCCTATATTTTATGGGAGCAGTCAGAATACTATTTTAATATAATTAACTTTTTGGTTTGGATAAATTCACCGGCTGTCATTCTATAAAAATAAATACCGCTTGCCAATTGCCTGCTGCCAATCGTGAACTGTATACTGTAATTTCCTGCCTGCTTTTCTTCATTGACTAAAGTAGCAACTTTCTCACCTAATACATCATAAATATTTATAGTAACTAAACCTGTTTTAGGAACTGAATATCTTATTGTCGTTGTAGGATTAAACGGATTAGGAAAATTTTGAGATAAATAATATGAGCCTGGAGCGGTATTATTCTCAACTTCAACTCTTAAAGGATTATTTATGACTAGATTATAAAGAGATGCGGAATCACCTTTAAAAGCATCTTCATCCACTTGTTTTGATATACCCGATACATTTCCTGTCCAGCTAAATTGTTTGAATGTATAATTTGACCAAATACCAAGATTTGTCACCGGCGAAGAAGGATTGTTGTCAGGATATGCAATCCACAATAGATATTTGTTCAATGACCCGCTTAAAAAAGAAGCATAAGTTTTATTGGTATATATAATAGGATCAACACCCGTTTGTTGTTTTATTGTACTCATCCATAATTCTACCCAGGCAGACAATGCAACGCTCCCCATGTTTGAGGGATAAGAATTATTACTAGGATTGTCTTCCAAATCCAATACCGGCGGCAAATAACCTTTCTTTATAAATTGACCTGCCTCAGCAAGAAAATGATTAGCTTCATCAATTGCGTTTAAGCTAGTAGGATTTGCAAAATGATATTCACCCATCAATAGTCCGGCATTATTGCCATCAGTCATATTAGTCTTATAGAAAGGATCAGTATAACTTGTGCCTTGAGTTGCTTTAGTAAACACAAACGTTACCCCTGATTTTTTTACCTCATCCCAGTTAATCGGCGCCAAAGGGGCATCACTCTGATAATGAGAAATGTCTATTCCTAAAACATAATTCAATTGGTTAGAAATAACTATTTGAAAGTCAAATTGTCCTGAAGATATATTGCCTGGATTTATTACCTCAACACTCCAATTATCTGCCGCCTTTGGAAACTTAATGCTCAATTGAATTTGAGTACTGCTCTGACTTATAATTGTTCTGTTTGTAATTATAAGACCTGTTGTAATATCTCTTAATGTTACTGTACACCCACTTAGAAAATTTGTACCATTGATATAAAATGGCTGAGCATTAGCGGAGCCGGTAACAGGGTTTAAGGTAACGCTTGTTATCGATGGTGTTACTGTCTGTGCAATATTAAATGATGAAACAAGAAAAACAAATGAAATAATTAAAAGTAAATTATTTTTTCTCACATTAATCCCACATTATTATTTTTGTAGTCCAAAATAACATAGTATCTTTTCCATAACATCATTTCTGTCATTCTGATTAGCAATAGTTTCAAAAGGGAAACCGAATACAATAGCACCATATTTCCCTTTGTATGCTGTCCCTGCACTGAACTGGTTTTCCGTGTATCTCAAGAT
>JAKBMG010000109.1 GCA_021831685.1 Bacteroidota bacterium
CGGCCTCAAACTGTGGATAGAGAAACCAATAAACTATATTATGAAATGATTTATGAGTTTGAAAAAATTAAAGGTGTTCCGATGGTATTGAATACATCATTTAATGTGATGGGCGAACCAATCGTCGAATCTCCAGAACAGGCTATTAGATGTTTCTATGGGACCGGATTAGACTGTTTAGTCATAGGGAAGTATTTATTAAGGAAATAGATGGTGTCCAAGTTGTACATCGAATGAAAAAAGTAACACAACCCCGAAGTGTTAAAATGAAAATCGGATTTTATACATTGTCTATCAATCCCAAAAACCCTTGTGGCAGCTTGGATTTCAATGTTAAGATGGTTTCTGGTCTTGCAAAGACTGATCCCAATAATGAGTACATCGTGTTTGTTAGTAAGGCAAATCGGGATTTGTTTGTCACTGGTTGCTTAAACGTGAAGCTGGTCCTTGCTGGTTTTAGCAACGAACGTAGGTTTCTCAGAATATTATCTGATCATATCATCGTTCCATTTTTGATTTTGACAAAAGGAATAGACGTGTTTTTTATGAGTGCGAGTGGAGGTAGCCTGCCGCTATTTACAAGAAAGAAATGTGCATATATCATTGGTATGTATTCTACGCACCATCTGGAACAAGTGAATCTTGGTGTGGCTCGAAGATTGTTTCGACGATTTATGTTTCGAATGTCTTGCAAGAAGGCGAGCACAATCGTTACAAATTCCTTGTTTGCAAAACGAGTGATTATGAAATTCGTACCTCAACTTGAAGAAAATAAAATTAAGGTCATCTATCATGGAATAGATAGAAATTTTGGACAGAGTAGTGTGGGTGTGACAATGCACAGTAATCCGATTATAGAGGAGAAAGAAAAGCCATACTTTTTGTTTGTTTCTGTCATATATTTCTACAAAAATGTACATTGCATTATTGAAGCTTTTGGAAAACTCATTTCAAAATATGAAGTTCCCCATAAACTTATTTTAGTAGGACAGCTTGATCACACATCTGGAGTCGGCGCATCATACTATAACAAGCTCCTCTCAATAGCGGAGCGCTACCATTGCTCAGATAAAATCAGATTTGTTGGGTATATTGCTAATAATTTGGTCCCTCTATTTTACAGAAATGCTTTCGCCTATATTCAACCCTCGCTCTATGAGACGTTTGGAAAAACGACGGTCGAAGCATTCTTATATGGTTGTCCTGTCATTGCTTCAAACACCTCTGCGACACCGGAAATTGTTGGCGAAGCTGGACTTTTATTTGATCCTTATAATCCTGATGAAATTATGGAATGTATGTACAAACTCATAACAGATGACACACTCAGGGCAAAACTAATCGAAGAAGGGTATCGGCAAGCCGGCAAGTTTACATCGGAAGATGAAATCAATGCTTTTATTAGAGTATTCAATGGTGTAAGACAGGAGTGCTGAATTCCTATTCCATAAAGCCCTATAGGGTATTAATTCTTATTATTATTTTGACGTCAACTATTTTTACTGATCCATTCATATTACACTCTTAAGAAAAAATGCGTGACAAAGTAATTTCAGCAAATATAATTGAAACGTATAAAGAATGTTCTTTGGCATATGGAGAAAGATCCCCCATTCCAATTGGTATTTTTATTAGAGACTTTTATCGACATTACCATACTATAAATTTGGTACATAGGTTTGCGCCACTATCAACCGATACGGAAATATTGGATGTTTGCGCAGGGTTCGCAGTTCCTTCGAGAATCCTTCAAAAGGAGGGATATAAAATCTACGTTACTGACTCCTACACTATAGGCGGAGAAGCAATTTGTAGTGTAACCGCTAAAACTTTCCCATTTACGCGCATAAACAACATTGAAACGGATAAATTGCCTTTTTCAGAGAATTCTTTTGATTGTGTTTTATGGTTGGGTACAATAGAACATCTGCAAAATTCACCAAAGCGGGTATTAGATTGGATATATAAGATCTTAAGGCCAAATGGAATTGTTGTCATAGATACTCCGAATATTCTTGAATTAAGGAAACGAATAATGCTTATGTTAGGCAAATCCTTTATGCCGCCTATACAGTTTGTTTTTCATTCAAATTATCACGCTGATCATCACCGTGAATATACTAAGAGTGATTTGGAATATGTGTTACAGCAAAGCAATTTTAAAATTTGTTATTCAGGAATAGTTGATACTGTTTCACCTATATCAATCGAAAGAAGAACTAAAATTAAAGATAGAATCCCAGAAAAGAGTGAATTGCTGCAGATGACACAGTTTAGTATTGGTTGGAAGGTTTTTAGTATCGATAACTTGCTTAAATTCCCATATAGCTTAGCTTTGAAATTAGTTCCATCGTTTAAAGATACTTTATTTATAGTTGGGCGTAAGATGTACGGAAAAACAGGCTTAATCAACTGTGGAAATGCAAAAGCTCTCCGCACGATGACCGATAGAGTTGTTCATCGGGGACCTGGTGATAGTGGTATTGAATGTTTCTCAGAATCCCGTGTTAGTGTGGGATATCGGCGTTTCTCAATTGATTTATAATGGACGAAGGCTTTGTTGAGTGAATCAGTTTGAGACTTTTATTCCCAATAACTTACAAAGGCGGCTTAGGGAATGTTAAATCAATGAAGGTTCTGGTTACAGGTGGAGCCGGTTTTATTGGTTCAAATCTGGTTAAACTTCTTCTTCAAAAGAATTTTGAAGTCAAGGTTTTGGATAATTTGTCAACAGGTTACAAAAATAATCTCGAAAGGCTTGATGTTGAGTTTATCCAAGGAGATGTCAGAGATATTGAGTTAGTTGAAAACATAACTAAAGATGTTAAAGCTATCTTTCATCTGGCGGCGAGCGTAGGAAATGTAAAGTCTTTGAATAATCCTCATGAAGATTCGGAAATAAATATCATTGGTACAATAAATGTACTAGAAGCCGCAAGAAAAAATAATGTAGAGCGATTAATATATTCCTCATCAGCAGCAATTTTTGGGGAACTTATCAGTATGTCAATTGCAGAGGACCATCCGCAAAATCCGGATTCACCTTATGGTGTGAGCAAACTTGCAGGAGAAAAGCAAGTTTTGTGTTACGGAAAATTATACGATATGACAGTGATTTGCTTAAGGTACTTTAATGTTTATGGATTAAATCAAAGATACGATGCATACGGAAATGTAATTCCTATATTTGCCCATAGACTCCTAAATAATCAACCATTAATAGTTTATGGGGATGGCGAACAAACACGCGATTTTGTAAATGTGAAGGATGTTGCTATAGCAAATTATTTAGCAGTGACAAAAGCGTGCAGAAGTGGTGTATATAATGTTGGAACTGGGATGAACATATCTATTAATCAACTTACCAGATATGTTCAGGAAGCGAGTGGAATTTTCACCGCTACTGAATATGCTTCTCCAAGAAAAGGTGAAGTACTACATTGTCGAGCAGATATATCAAGAATTAAAGATGATTTAGGATTTAAACCCGATATCAACATTCAATTGGGACTTAAAGAATATTTTAATTGGTTCTTTAATCAAAATGTTTAAAATGGTAATAATATTCTGGAGGTAAGATGAAAAGGATTCTAATTCTCGGCGGCTCCGGTATGCTTGGCCATAGGATGTATATTGAATTGAAAAAGAGGTATGAAGTAATGGTAACAATCAGAGGTAGCTTTAATTCCATAGAGAAATTTGGGATTTTTGAAAGAAATGACGTTAGAGAAAATGTTGATGCTCTCAATTTTGACAGTATTATTAGAGCTTTAGCTTCGTTTAAACCTAATGTGGTTATTAATTGCATTGGATTAATTAAACAACTTCCGATAAGTGCCGATCCGATATATGCGATTAATATTAATTCATTATTGCCGCATAGAATTTCCTTAATCTGTGCTTCCTCGGGAATTAGGTTTATTCATATTAGTACTGACTGCGTTTTTTCAGGTAAGAAGGGCAATTATGCTGAAGAAGATAGTTCAGATGCCGAAGACTTATATGGACGTTCGAAATATTTAGGCGAGGTTTATTATAAACCCCATTCACTTACTCTTCGTACTTCCATTATAGGACTAGAACTTAAAGATAGACTTGGTTTAGTTGAATGGTTCTTAAAACAGACTGGAAAGATAAAGGGTTTTAAAAAGGCTATTTACTCTGGACTAACAACAAATGAACTGGCTAAAATAATTGATAATTATATTATGCCTAACGAAAATCTATCCGGACTTTATCATATCTCAGTTAACTCAATTTCAAAATATGAACTATTGAACATTATTAAACGAGTATTCCAGAAGGAAATTGAGATAATTCCCGATGAAGATTTTATAAGTGATAGAAGCTTGATATCGAAAAAATTTAGAGATGAAACAGGCTACGTACCACCGAGCTGGGAGCAATTAATTGAAGAAATGAAATCAACACAAAATTAAAACTAATTTTGGGTAATAAATTTATATGAATGGTAAAACTATTTTAATCACAGGTGGTACTGGATCATTTGGAAATACAGTTGCAGATAAACTTTTAAACAATTTTAATCCTTCAAAGATTATTATTTATAGTCGAGATGAGAAAAAGCAGTATGATATGAGAAAAAAATTCAATGATCCTATATTTCAGTTTATAATCGGAGATGTCAGAGATAGAAATAGCATTTTTAAAGTTATGAAACACGTTGATTATGTTTTTCATGCTGCCGCTTTGAAACAAGTCCCTAATTGTGAATTTTTCCCATTTGAAGCAGTACAAACAAATATAATCGGGACACAAAATGTGTTAGATGCCGCTGAAGAAGTTAGTGTTGAAAAAGTTGTTGTTTTAAGCACAGATAAAGCGGTATATCCAATTAACGCCATGGGAATTTCTAAAGCGATGCTTGAAAAACTGATGCTTGCAAAAGCAAGAATTTCAAATTCGGAAACAATATTTTGTGGAGTGAGATATGGTAATGTTATGTACTCAAGGGGATCCGTTTTACCCCTTTTCGTTGAACAAATTACGAAAAACAAAGATATCACTATAACTATCCCTCAAATGACAAGATTTTTGCTGCCATTGCCAATTGCTATTGATCTAGTGCTTTTTGCAATAAAGGAAGGGCGGAATGGTGATATTCTTGTTCGCAAATCTCCTGCTGCTACGGTTGAAAATCTAGCTAAAGCTATGAAGGAAATATTTAACACTAATGTGAAAATTCAAACTATAGGTATTAGAGAAGGAGAGAAAATGCATGAGACTTTGGTTACGCAAGAAGATTTGATGAAAGCTGAAGAATATGGAAATTACTATCGCATCAAAAATCTTGAAAAGTTAGATTTCGACAAGTACTTTTCAGAAGGTAAGGTGAATCATTTTCCCCAAGAAGGATATACTTCTGCAAATACCGAAAGATTATCGCTTGAAGAAACGAAAGAATTAATCTTATCATTGGAAGAAATTCAAGAGGCACTCAAAGGATACAAAGTCGATGCAAAATAAAAGCAGTTTAAAGGTAATGACTATAGTTGGTACAAGACCTGAAATAATTAGATTGTCTAGAGTAATGGCAAGATTAGACGAATATGGGCAGCATATTATTGTTCACACAGGGCAGAATTACGACTATGAGTTGAATGAAATATTTTTTAACGATTTGGGAATAAGAAAACCGGATCATTTTTTTAATATTGATACTTCAACATTAGGTTCTGCGGTAGGAGATATATTAAAGAAATCAGAAGAGATATTTATGATAGAAAAACCGAATGCAGTTCTTGTTCTAGGAGATACAAATTCTTGTTTATCAGCTTATATGGCTAAAAGAATGCATATACCTATTTTCCACATGGAGGCAGGCAATAGATGTTTTGATTTTAATGTCCCCGAAGAAATAAATAGAAGAATAATAGACCATATTGCAGATTTTAATCTGGTTTATACAGAACATGCAAGAAGACATTTAATCTCTGAAGGATTACATCATAGAAGGATTTATTTAACTGGTTCCCCTATGTATGAGGTACTTAATTATTATAAGAATAAAATCTTGAAATCTATGATATTAAATGAACTAAATCTTAATAAAAAAAAATATTTTGTAGTCAGCGCTCACAGAGAAGAAAATGTTGATAATAAGGAGCATTTAATGATTATTCTGCAAGTATTAGATGAACTAGTCAAAAAATACAACTTGCCTATCATTGTTTCTACTCACCCACGTACAAGGAAAAGAATTGAAAATAGATTTTTAAGCTATTTATCAGATAGTAAAATTCAATTCTTAAAACCATTTGGCTTTTCAGATTATATTAATCTTCAAACTAATGCATTATGTACAATTTCTGATAGCGGTACAATAAGTGAAGAATCAGCTATTTTAGAATTTCCGGCTGTGACTATTAGAAATACAATGGAGCGGCCAGAAGCTTTAGATGCCGGTTCTATTATTCTTACTGGATTAGATAAAGAGAATATTCTTAATTCGATTGAA
>JAKBMG010000089.1 GCA_021831685.1 Bacteroidota bacterium
TTCTTGAGAATGGCGGAGTGCTTGCAATCCCTAATATTCGCGGCGGCGGGGAGTATGGCGAAGCTTGGCATAAGGCTGGTATGCTCGGTAATAAACAGAATGTATTTGATGATTTTATATCAGCAGCAGAATACCTGATTAAAGAAAAATATACTTCTTCCCAAAAGCTTGCTATAAACGGCGCTTCAAATGGTGGAATGCTAATCGGCGCTGTTACAAATCAACGACCTGATTTATTTAGGGTTGCAATACCTCAAGTAGGCGTACAGGATATGCTTCGGTTCCAGAAATTTACTATTGGTTGGGCATGGGTAAATGAATACGGTTCAAGTGATGATTCGGCTCAGTTTCAATATTTATATAAATACTCGCCGCTTCAAAATATTAGGTCGGGTGTAAACTATCCTGCAATAATGGCAACTACGGCGGATCACGATGACCGCGTGGTCCCTGCACATTCTTTTAAGTATATAGCAACACTTCAGGATAAGTATAAAGGAAATAATCCGATCTTAATTAGGATTGAGACTCGTGCGGGACACGGCGCAGGTAAGCCTACTTCAAAAATTATTGATGAATGGACTGATATCTGGTCGTTCATATTTTATAATTTAGGTGTGAAGACTATCTACTAAAGTTTTCCTATATGCCGAGTCTGTTGCACAACAAAGTAGTTATGCAACACTCTCTGCCGGCAGGTTGGAGAAATGGAATAATGGGGTAAATCCATCATTCCAAAACTCCATTACTCTGGAGAACTTTTTGTTTGTAATATGACGCTTTAAGCTATTTCTCATTCATAAATGGATAACGCCAATCTTTTGGAGGAACAAATGTTTCTTTAATCGAGCGTGCAGTCATCCACCGCATGATGTTCATTGCACTACCTGCTTTATCATTTGTACCTGATGAGCGACCGCCTCCGAATGGCTGTTGCCCGACAACCGCTGCGGTTGGTTTATCGTTAATGTAAAAATTGCCGGCAGCATTGCGGAGTTTGTTCGACATTTTTACCAGTACATTTCTATCTTGAGACCAGATCGCTCCAGTTAGTGCGTAGGGCGAAGTCGTGTCGCATAGATCCAGTGTCTCATCAAACTTATTGTCTTCATAAACGAATATTGTAAATACAGGGCCAAATATTTCTTCTTCCATTGTTTTGAATCGGGGATTGGTAGTTACGATTGTAGTAGGCTCAATAAAAAATCCTTTCGAGTCGTCGCACTTGCCGCCAGTAATAATTTCTGCTTCTTTAGATTCCTTCGCAAAATCAATATAGGACTTTATAGTAGTGAAGGCCCCTTTATCAATTACCGCAGACATAAAGTTTGTAAAGTCTTCCGGGTTGCCCATTTTTATTTTATTGACTTCTGTAACATATTTTTCTTTGAATTCCTGCCAGCGAGATTTTGGAATATACATTCGCGAAGCGGCAGAACATTTTTGTCCTTGATATTCAAATGCACCGCGGATAGCAGCAACAACAAGGGCATCCACATCAGCTGTATTATGTGCAAAGATAAAATCCTTTCCACCGGTTTCTCCGACAATACGAGGATAATATTTTGCCTTATGAATATTTTCTCCAATGGTCTTCCACATACCTTGAAATACGGCTGTCGAACCTGTGAAATGAATACCTGCAAGGTCGGGGCTTGCGAGGACAGGGTCGCCAACTTCGCCGCCGGAACCGGGTACAAAATTAATTACACCTGCGGGTAAACCAGCCTCCTCCCAAAGCTTCATTAGAAAGTATGCAACGTAAACTGCACTCGAAGCAGGCTTCCATAGGGAAACATTTCCGACAATCACGGGTGCTGTCGGCAAATTACCGGCAATCGAAGTAAAGTTGAACGGTGTTACGGCAAAAACAAATCCTTCAAGCGGGCGGTATTCTTCGCGGTTCCACATTCCTTTTGGAGAATATGGTTGGTCACTCATCAACTGGGTCATATAGTAAGTGTTGAACCGCCAGAAGTCTATTAACTCGCAAGAAGAATCAATTTCAGCCTGGTAAATAGTTTTCGATTGACCAAGCATAGTAGCAGCGTTTAGTGTAGATCGCCATGTAGTAGATAAAAGCTCAGCAGCTTTCTGAAAAACAGAGGCACGGTGTTCCCAAGGCATATCAGCCCAGGATTTTCTTGCTTCAAGTGCGGCTTCAATTGCCATTTTTACTTCTGCTGTGCCAGCTTTATGATAAACTCCTAATAGCTTTGAATGATCATGAGGTGTACGGATTTCGGCAGTTTTTCCGGTCTTAATTTCTTTACCGCCTATAATTAGGGGGATTTCAATTTGTTTAGATTGAAGCTCTGCAAGCTTCCTTTTTAACTCAGCTTTTTCCGGTGTTCCCGGCGCATAAGTCAGAACCGGTTCGTTTACCGGTATTGGAAGTTTGAAATATGCATTGGACATAAATTTTTTCCTTTAATTTTGTTTGGGATATTATGTATCCGTTTAATAATAAATTCAATACTTAAATTTATAATTGGCAGAATGGAAATGCAATTGTTAATGATAGATAAGTACTAGATAAGGGAATGAGAAGTGCGTCAGAGTGTATTCACAGTGCATTCAGAGTGCATTCATAATTTTTAGAGGGGTAATAGGAATTTGTGAATCAATAATTTGTGGAGCGGTGGAGCAGTGGAATAATGGAGTAGTGGAATAGATTAATTTTTTCCATTACTCCATCATTCCAACACTCCTTTATTCAAACATTCCATTACTCCAAAGGGAAATCCTGCGTAATGTTAATCAATAAGTAATTGGAGTATAATTATTGAAGATCGGGTGTCTATCGACTTTTAGACATTAAACAGAAAGTGCATGACATCTCCGTCATGGACAACGTAGTCTTTACCTTCCACACGCATAACACCGGCAGCTTTACAGGCGGATTCGGATTTATATGTAATGTAATCATTATAGCCGATTACTTCTGCACGAATAAATCCTTTTTCAAAATCCGTATGAATTACTCCAGCGGCTTGCGGAGCTTTCCAGCCGCGGTGAATCGTCCAAGCCCTTACTTCTTTAGGTCCGGCAGTAAAATAGCTGATTAAACCAAGCGTATGGAAGCCGGTGCGTATAATTTTTTCAAGACCGCTTTCTTTAACACCGTAGGAGGCAAGAAATTCTTCACGCTCTTCGTCTTCAAGTCCGACCAATTCCTCTTCTACTTTAGCAGATATTTTTACCCAATCAGCTCCCTTAGATTCGGCATAAGTTTTTAAAGATTTAACGTAATCGTTATCTTCGGCTAAACTGCCCTCATTAACATTGGCGCAGTAGATCATATTTTTTGCGGTCATTAGACGGAGTTCATTAAAAATTTCTTTTATTGATTCTTTATCTTTTTCAGGAAATGATGACGCGGGGTTCCCTTGATTCATAAAACTCATAAGCGCTTCGGCATCCTCAGCAGCAGCTTTAGCATTCTTATCTCCCTTAGCCATCTTTTGCAATCGATCAATCTTTTTTTCAAGGGTTTGAACATCAGCAAGGATTAATTCCGTCTCAATTACTTCAATATCGCGAAGAGGGTCGATGCTGCCGTCAACGTGGACAATATCATTATCCTCAAAACATCTTACCACATGCAAGATTGCTTCTGTTTCGCGGATGTTAGTTAGAAACTGATTGCCGAGTCCTTCGCCTTTGCTGGCTCCTTTAACAAGTCCAGCAATATCGACAAAATCCACAGTTGAATTTACAAGACGTGCAGGATTAACAAGGACCGCCAATTTATTTATCCTTTCATCAGGCACTGGTACTATAGCCTTATTCGGTTCGATAGTGCAAAAAGGATAATTTGCTGCCTCCGCGTTTTGTGCTTTGGTAAGAGCATTAAATAAAGTGGACTTACCAACATTTGGCAGACCTACTATTCCGATACTTAGACCCATTTGGAGGCTCCGGATAATTAATAAAAATAGTTTTTTCTATGAAAATATTATAAGAATAGAAATTTACTTGCAAAAACTAAAGACAGGCATTTGCACAACCTTCAGTCAATTCCTGTATTGCAAAAATGAATATTTTTCGGCATAATAAAGCATCTGCTCAGTAAAATCCTCAGGGTAACTAATGTCTATGTTGATAATATTTCCATCTTGATAATCCGGTGTTAAAACCGGGTTAATAAATCCACGGTAAGGAGCAATATTTAATTTTGCATATCTCTCTTTAACTTCTTTGTGGATTTCCGTGTCAACTTTTACACTATAAGTTTCAATCAAATATTTTGCAGCTTCATAATCTCCTTCAGAAGTTATTCTTTGAATTTCTTTCAGAAGCTCGCCAAAGATTATTCTAAGCTTATCAAAATCATTTATTACAAAAAAGGTTTTACCGTTTCTTATTTTCTTTTCTATAACATCCGTTTCAGCATGTCTATTAGACAAGTTAGTTCCTGATTTATTCTTACTTCTGCCTCTATTGTAAGCCCATTTTGAAATGAGTTGACGGTTACGCATGTGAGACTCTTCAATATTGTCTCCAAACTCAATTCTATATAGCTGGAGCATCAAACCATTGCGGATATATTTTTCAATGCCTGCCTTCACCGCTTCAAAATTAGGAAGCAGTCCAAGCTCGAGCAATTTTTTATCCGGCAGATAATAAAGCGCAACTAAGTCCGCGCGGGTTTCTTCAATTGCAGATGCATAATTCTTTAGGGTTTGCTTCGGCGTTCCGACGCCGGGGTTTATTTGTCCGGAGCCATGCCCAATTACTTCATGCAAATCAGTGTGAATATTATCAGCAAGAGGAGCATACTTTTTTGCTCTCTCTATTTCTTCATCATCAAAACAAAATTCATGCAACAACTTTTCGGAAGCGGCTTTGTCGTATGCATAAACAATATTGCCGAGGTTAACTGATTTGGAACCGTATTCTTTTCGTATCCAATTAGCGTTGGGAAGATTTATACCAATCGGAGTTGAAGGAGAAGCATCTCCCGCTTCAACAACAACAGTAATTACCTTCGCTGAAATACCCACGCAATTTTTCTTTTTGAATCGATCATTGATAGGAGAATTATCCTCAAACCACTGAGCATTATCGCTTATTGCTTTGATTCTCTTGGTTGCTTCAATGTCCTTTATAGAAACAATTCCCTCATATGCACCGCGATAACCGAGCGGGTCGCCGTAAACTTCAATAAATCCACTAACTATGTCGACATTACTTTCGGTGTCTTTAAGCCAGGCAATATTATATTCGTCAAATAACTTTAGATCACCAGTTCTATAAAATTCAACCAATTTATTTAACGCTAATTTCTGGGATTCATCTTCGGAAATTCCACATGCCTTTTCCAACCAATAAATTATCTTCTCTATCGCCGGAGAATACATTCCACTGACTTTCCAGACTTTTTCTTTAATCTCGTCATTTTCTTTTACAAGCTTTGAATTTAACCCGTATGAGATTGGTTTATCGGAATTTTTATTTTCAATTAACGAATAATAATTTTCAACTTCTTTTTGAGTTAATCCTTCATAATAATTATTCGCTGAGGTTTTAATTACATCATTATTTGAATCAAGATTTACTCTTTGTGCATCCACGGCGGGATAAAAAATTATGGGGATTATTTCTTCGAGAAAATCTTTGATTGTTTGGTTTGGGATTAAGGGAAATTCCTTGATGTTTGAATTGAGAATCAGATACTTAAAGTATTCTTGCGATATTTCAGGAATGAATTTCCTGGTTGAATAATGGTGATGAATACCGTTTGAGAACCAAACCCGTTTACTATAGATTAAGAATTTGTTGAAGTCGGTTGATTTTCTATCACCAGCAAAGGATTTAACGATTGTATCAAGGGTTCTTTTAATTTTTATATTGTGCTTATAGTTTTGATCGTAAATTATTTCTCTTCCAGATAGAGCAGCTTCATATAAATAATAGGCAAGAGTTTTTTCTTTCAATGAAAGCGTTTCAAATCCAGGAACTTGATAACGGAGAATTTCTATATCTGAAAATTTTTCAGTAGTGAACTTAAAATTATTTTCTGTGTCGGGCATAAGTTATGTTTAGGAATAAATTAAATGATGTTTTTTTCTTTTAAATCAGATATAAGTTTTTCATAACCAAGAAACTGAACTGCATCCCAGCCTGATTTTTGCGCTCCTTCAACGTATTCTGCTACATCATCAATAAAAATATGTTTTTCCGGAGGGAAATTTGTAAATGCTTCTACAGAGCGGTAGATTTTTTCTTCAGGTTTTACGGCACGAACTTCATAGGATAAGATTAGCTTATCGAAATATTTTAAGAATTCATTATCCTTCCATCCGTATTCCCGATGAATCGAATTGGTATTAGAAAGTAAGACAAGCTTATATTTTTCTTTTAGCTTTGGAAGTAACGCAGCAACATCATGGTTGACGGTAAAAATTTGAGAATAGTATTTGCAAAAAGTATCACCATCAATTTTGTATTCAAGGACTTCAAGCATTTTTTGTATAAAATCTTGCTCTGATATATCACCCCGCTCAAATTGGCGATGAATATCATAATTGTTTTTATAGTAAGCGGCAAACTTATCGCCAAGCCGTGGTTTTATTGCGTTAAATCTTTCCGTCATTAAGCTATAATTGAAAGGAATAAGAACATTACCTAAATCAAAAACAATGGCAGAATATTTTTTCATCAATGGTCTTTCATCATTTTTCAAAATCTGTTATTAACAGCAGTATTTTACTTTGGTTCAAAAATACTATCCTTCAATCCGGTGTTCACCTTGATAGAAGTAACTACAAAATCAAGGTGTTGTGGTCCAAGAGTTTGCTTAAGAGAAAAGGGATACTTAACTCCGTCGACATCACGGTAGTTATCAAAAAAAGTATCCTGAGTAAAAGTACCTTGCGGAACAGTAATTGCTTTTGATTCTTTTACTTTTAACCACGTTTGTGTATCATAATATTGAATCCATTTAGTTCCCGAAGGCAGAATCATATCAATTTTATAAGCGTCTTTTCCATTAACTTTTTCAACATCTTCTAATTTTAGTTTTATGCCTGATGTTCTGATATGGGTTAGCAAATCAAGCATCGATTCATATCTTAATTTTTCAAGCTCGCTTCCTTTTACTTCTATTGACTTTCCTGATATTTTCATTAAACCAGTTTTGCCGTTAAAATAAATATCTTGTTTCATTGCGCCAGCAGACACTTCCTGCATCATTTTATCAGGAGCTTTCTGATATATCACCATAGAAACAGTCATACCCTGAACGTTTCCGGTCATTTCTGTTGTTCTATCCTTAACTTTTCTAAGATTTTCTTTTCCGCCAATTGCATCAATATAATTATCAATAATTTTTTCTGCAGTAAGTCCCTCCGGTATAGAACTTTTAGTTGTATCTACAATATTTCCAAAAGTATCGTAATATTTAACCGGGCCAAACTGAGCCAAACCTTTAGCAACTTGATCCGCATTGCCCACTACTAGAACATACGAGTTATCCGGAAGTATATATTTATCTGCTTCTTTCTTGATATCTTCGGTTGATACATCTGCAATGTTTTTTAAATAATTTTGGTAATAGTCTAGTGGTAAATTATATTTTGCAATATTGATAGCGAATGCAGCGATTGTTTGGGGCTGTTCCAACGAAATTGCAAAATTTCCGGAGATGTAATTTTTTGCACGCTGCAGTTCATTTATAGAAACTTTCTCTTTTTTGATGCGGTTCATTTCAAATAAAATTCGAGCAATAGAACTATCGGTTACATCATTTCTAACATTTGTATAAGCATCAAAAGAACCAACTTGCTCATCTGAGGATAAACCGGAGTATGCGCCGTAAGTATATCCGTGATCTTCCCTTAAATCCTGAAACAATCTAAACGAATCGCCACCCAAAATTGTATTCATTACACTGGCACTTATTATGTCTTTACTTCCCGGTCGTAACTGCACGGGATAAGTAATGTTTATTGCTGATTGAACGGCATTTGGCCTATCAACTATAACAACTTCCCTATGCGAGGGCGGCTCAGGGGTTTTATAAGTAAACTTTGGAATATTTCCTTTCTGCCAGTCACCAAAATATTTTTCAACCAAAGATTTCGCTTCGTCATTTGAAATATCTCCGACAACGGCAAGGTAAGAATCATTAGGATGAAAATATGTCGAATAATAATCTTCACATTTTTTAAGAGAAATATTTTGAATCGTTTTCTCTGTCATCACTTCTCCGTACGGATAATTTTTTCCATACCTTAAGACATCGCCCACTACGCCAGAAATAGCGCCGGGATCGTCTTTGGAAGCTTCTAAGTCAGAATTCATCCTTAGCTTAATTTTATCTAATTCAGATTGTTTAAACACTGAATTCTTAACAATATCGGACATAAGATCAAGCAAAGTTGTTACATGATCTTTAAGCGCCATTGCAAAAACCCCTTTTGACGAAGTTGATAAGGAAGCACCAAGAAAATCTATCTGATTATCTATTTGGTCTTTTGTTCTTGTTTTCGTTCCGGTACCCAAAAGCTTTCCTACTGCAGAAATATAGCCGGTTTCATCACCTTGTATAATCGGTGTTCTATTGATAACCAAATAAAAAGCTACTCGAGGAAGTTTGTCGTTTTCAATAACAAAAACTTTCAAACCGTTCGGAAGTTCAAAGGTATCATACTTGCCAAGTTGAATTGCCGGCGCTGGTCCTGGTTTTGGAGGCTTTGAGCGATCTATCTGGGAAAAAGATGTTGAAGCAAACCCAGCCATAAGCATCATAAATAAAATTCTTCTTAACATTTATTTTCCCTCCTTATTCTGCAGAGCTTTTGGCAAATAAAACAGCACAACTCTATTTTCTTTTTTAAGATATTCGTTCGCAACTCTTTGTATATCCTGCTTAGTAACATCCAAGTAGCGTTGAATGTTCGAATTGATAAGGTCTGTATTTCCATAAATAACATGATACTCGGCAAGGTTTTCCGCAATTCCAGCATCGGTAGAAACCGCACTAACAGCTCTTGACTCTATTAGGTTTTTTAATTTCTGTAACTCTTCATCTGTAATTAATGTCTTTTTCACCTTTTCTATTTGAGCGTCAATTGAATTTTCTAAGTCGCTTGCATTTATTCCTGTGTTTGCAATACCAAGAGAGATAAATAATCCAGGGGCTTCAAGACCAAATGAAAAAGCCTCCACGTCGACTGCTTTCTGCTCGCTATCGACGACGGCTTTATAAAGGCGGGAGCTTTTTCCAACTGCAAGAAGAGTCGTAAGCATGTCAAGCGGATAAAAATCTTTTGTCCCTATTGCCGGGATATGATACGCTTCAATCACCGCCGGAAGCCTGATGTTATCATAGACAGTATCAACAACCTCCGCTGTTTGAGGTGGTTCTACAACATCCGGGCGATATATTTTTTTTGTTCCTTTGGGAATATCGCCGAAATATTCTTTAATTAATTCTTTAGTCTTTTCAATATTCATATCGCCGGCAATTGACAAAGTAGCATTTTGGGGCACATAGTACGTGTGATAAAAATTTATAAATTCAGGCAGGGTAGCTTTGTCAATATATTGAACAGAGCCGATCGGCACCCATTTATATGGATAGACTTTGTAGGCATACTTAAAAATATTTTCACACTACCGTATGGTTGATTATCAAATCGTTGTTTTCTTTCTTCTTTAACCACTTTGCGTTGAGTTTCTACAGATATGCTATCTATTTTTAGATGTAGCATGCGTTCAGATTCCATCCACAAACCAAGTGATAGCTGGTTAGACGGTAGAATTTCATAATACAGGGTTCTATCTTGAGTCGTGTTCGCATTTAACTGACCGCCTGCATTTTGAATCATCTTATAGTAATCACCCCGGGGAATATATTTAGATCCAGAGAACATAAGATGCTCAAAAAAATGTGCAAAGCCGGTTCTATCCGGTTTTTCATTTTTTGAACCAACATGATATAAAACCGTAATAGCAACTATCGGAGTAGACTTATCCTGATGAAGGATTACATGCAATCCATTGTCAAGATCATACTCTGTGAAATTTATTTTAACCTGGGAAAAGCCAGGAAAAATTAAAATTAAGGACAAAAGAATTGTCCATGCAAATTTCCTATTCATTATGAAATCCTTGAGTTAATAAAATATCTGATAAAAGTTTATTTAAAATCAACAGATTAGAAATCTTATTGAAATGAATTAATAATTCAAGTTAAGCGGGCTAATTCAGATATAATAGTTGAGGAGAGTAAAATTCAAAGAATTCTTTCCTTTACTTACATCGAAACTTTGGAGTTTCTCATACATTACATAATGTGAATTAGTTCTTTAGCCAAGCTTATATTATTATTCAACCGGATTTATATCAACGCTATCTTCATCCGGAACAACCTTCGCGATATCGGCAATCATGTCACCTTCACTCAATCGAATTACCCTAACGCCTTGAGTATTTCTTCCCATTACCCGGATGTCTTTTACGCTTTGTCTAATCACCATTCCTTTTGAGGAAATAATTACAAGCTCATCGCCGTCGACAACATCCATTAAAGAAATCATCTTACCGACTTTATCACTTGTTTTAACAGTGATAACGCCTTTGCCGCCTCGCTTTGTAATGCGATAATCATTAATGTCAGACCTTTTTCCGAAACCTTTTTCTGTAACAACTAAGATACTGTCATTTCTCTTAATAATAAGCAATCCGACCACTTTATCATCTTTGCTAAGTCTAACGCCTCTGACACCGGTAGCGGTTCTTCCCATATCCCGCACATCGTTTTCGTGGAAGCGAATAGCAAATCCGCTTCGCGTACCAAGTACAATATCATTATTGCCCTCAGACATTTTAACGGCAATTAGTTTATCCCCTCCAGCAATATTTATTGCATTTATTCCACCCTTCCTAACATTTCCGTAAGCCGAGAGGACCGTTTTTTTAATGGTTCCTTTTTCGGTTGCCATTACAAGATAGCTATCGTCTTTAAATTCTTTTACAGTCACGAACGCCGCAATGTTTTCATCTTTTTCTTTTTCAATAAGATTTAACATAGACCTTCCACGAGTAGCTCTTCCACCTTCCGGAAGTTCGTGAACTTTTATCCAGTAGCACTTTCCCTTATCTGTAAATAATAGAATGTAGTGATGTGTGGAAGCGACAAACATATGCTCGATAAAGTCATCGTCTTTGGTTCCTGCACCAGTGACACCCTTGCCACCGCGTCCTTGTTTACGGTAGCCACTTACAGGGAACCTTTTTATAAATCCACCATGGGTTATTGTAACAACAACATCTTCCTCTGCAATGATATCTTCAAGAGAAAACTCCTCGTAGTTATAAATAATTTCGGTGCGTCTTGCATCGCCGTATTTTTCCTTAATTTCAAGTAACTCATCTTTGATAATTAAATATCTTTTTTCTTCGCTGGCAAGAATTCCCTTTAACTTTTCGATAAACTTAATTATATCGCGGTATTCATCTTCTATTTTCTTTCTTTCCAGCCCAGTTAATCTTTGCAGACGCATATCTAAAATTGCTTTAGCCTGAATTTCGCTAAGCTTAAAGCGCTTAATCAAATTAGCTTTAGCTGTTTCGACATCTTTAGACTTTTTGATAGTTTCGATTACCGCATCAATATTATCAAGCGCAATTATGTAACCCTCCAAAATATGTGCGCGTTTTTCGGCGGTATCTAATTCAAATTTTGTTCTTCTAATAAGAACATCCATGCGGTGGTTGATGAAATGCTGCATCATTTCCTTAAGCACAAGAACCTTAGGCGCGCCGTTTACAAGAGCTAGCATAATTACGCCGAAAGTAGTTTGCATTTGCGTATGCTTAAAAAGTTGATTAAGAACCACCGGCGGTTGAGCATCGCGTTTTAGTTCGATAACCACACGCATACCGTCACGGTCGGATTCGTCTCTGATATTTGAAATATCACCAATTTTTCCTTCGTGAACCAGCTCTGCTATTTTTTCAATTAGGTTTGCTTTATTTACCTGATACGGAAGCTCAGTTATAATGATGTTATCCCTCCCGTTTTTTAAGCTTTCAATATTAGCTTTTGCACGAACTAAAATTCTTCCACGACCGGTTGTGTAAGCATCTTTAACGCCACCATAACCATAGATAATCCCGCCGGTTGGAAAATCGGGAGCGGTAATATATTTCATCAATTTTTCCGAAGTTAATTCGGGATTTTTAATAAGCGCAATCAAGCCATCAATGACTTCGGTTAAATTGTGCGGAGGAATATTTGTAGCCATACCAACTGCGATTCCGCTGGAACCGTTAACAAGAAGATTAGGGAGATACGAGGGCATAACAGTTGGTTCTTGAAGCGAGTCGTCAAAGTTTGAGACAAAATTAACAGTGTTTTTATCCAAATCGCGAAGCATCTCTTCGGCAATTTTGGAAAGTCGTGCTTCTGTATAACGCATAGCCGCAGGTGAGTCGCCGTCGACAGAGCCAAAATTACCCTGCCCGTCGACCAAAGGATATCGAAGGGAAAAATCCTGCACCATTCTAACCATGGTATCATATACTGCCGTATCGCCGTGGGGATGATATTTACCGAGAACCTCTCCGACAATTCTTGCCGACTTTTTATATGGTTTATTATAAGCAACTCCAAGTTCGTGCATCCCGTAAAGCACCCTCCTATGTACTGGCTTAAGTCCATCACGCACATCAGGCAAGGCGCGAGCTACTATTACCGACATTGAATAATCTATGTAGGAAGATTTCATTTCATCTTCGAGGGAAACGGGAATTATTTTTTCAAAAATTGTTGCCATGTTTTTTTCAATTAGTTTTTATGTTTATTATTCATTTTCTTCACATTGTGAATGCGAACCGAATAAAGTTATTTTCTTGGATTGAGTTTTTTCTAAATCGTTACCAATTATATTTTGAAACGTTTCTTTCGTTATAGTTAAAATTATACATCAAGATTTCTAACATACTTTGCATTCTTTTCTATAAACTCTCTTCTTGGTTCTACGTCGTCTCCCATTAGAGTTTCAAAAATTTTATCTGCTGTTGCAGCGCTTTCAAGATTTACCTGAAGGACAGTTCTTGTTTCCGGATTCATAGTTGTTTCCCAAAGCTGTTCTGGGTTCATTTCCCCCAAGCCTTTGTAGCGGGATATTAAAACGCCCTTTGTGGTTGTTTCTTCGCCGGAGTTTTCTTCAGAGCCTTCGTCGGCTTCTTTACCGTTAGATTTCAATCTCTTTAAAATATCGTCTCTTTCGTTATCATCGAAAGCGTAGAATTCTTGTTTCCCTTTTTTAACCTTATAAAGGGGTGGCTGCGCGATATAAATTTTTCCCTCGTTGATAAGGTCTTGCATGTGGCGATAGAAAAATGTTAGGAGCAAAGTTCTAATATGGCTGCCATCGACATCGGCATCTGTCATTAAAATTATTTTGCCATAGCGTGCTTTTGAAGCATCAAAGTCTACTCCTAGTCCAGCGCCTATTGCAGAGATAATAGCTTTAATTTCATTATTCTCTAAGATTTTGTTAAGCTTTGCTTTTTCAACATTTAAAATTTTTCCTTTAAGTGGAAGAATCGCCTGAAACCTTCTATCGCGTCCCTGTTTAGCGGAACCACCAGCAGAATCACCTTCGACGATATAAATTTCGCAATGTTCTGGGTCGGTAATGGAACAATCCGCAAGTTTTCCCGGCAAGTTCATCCCATCTAGTGCATTTTTTCTTCTAGTTAAATCGCGTGCTTTTCTAGCTGCTTCACGAGCCTCTGCAGCACGCATACATTTTTCAATAATTTTTTTCCCTACGCTGGGATTTTCTTCAAGAAACTCTGCTAATTTTTCCCCGACCATAGTTTCAACCGCAGATTTTGTTTCGCTGTTGCCAAGCTTTGTTTTAGTTTGCCCTTCAAACTGAGGTTCTGCAACTTTAACGGAAATAACAGCCGTTAGTCCTTCCCTAAAATCATCTCCGGTTAAAGTAATTTTTCCTTCTTTTATCAATCCGTTTTTGTAAGCATAATTGTTTAGTGTTCTTGTCAACGCTGTTTTAAAACCAACTAGGTGAGTTCCGCCTTCGTGAGTATTAATATTATTGACATAAGAAAAAATATTTTCGCTGTATGAGCCGTTGTATTGAAATCCTATTTCAACCGGAGTGTTGTCCTTTTCCCCCTCAATATAAATTGTTTTATGAAGCGGTTCGCGTGCTTCGTCAAGGTATTTTACAAATTCAACTAATCCGCCCTTAAAGTGAAACGTATCCCCCTCGCCGGTGCGTTCGTCTGAAATTTTTATCGTGATGTTTTTATTTAGATAAGCAAGCTCTCTCATTCTTTCTGCAAGTGTATCAAACTTAAATTTATTAGTTTTAAAAATTTCTCCGTCGGGTAAAAAAGTAACTTTGGTTCCGGTTTCATTTTTCTTAGCCTTATTAATTTCCTTAACCGGTTTTACTGGTGCGCCGCGGTGATATTCTTGAAAATAAACTTTCCCATCCCGTTTTACTTCAACCTTCAGCCATTCCGAAAGAGCATTAACTACAGAGACTCCGACACCGTGAAGCCCACCGGAGACCTTGTAAGTGTTTTTGTCAAATTTTCCGCCGGCATGAAGTACCGTCATTACCACTTCGAGTGCAGAGCGTTTTTCTTCCGGATGCATATCAACGGGAATACCTCTTCCGTTGTCTTCAACCGATACAGTTTCATCTTTATTTATCGTAACATTTATGTAGTCGGCATAACCACCAAGTGCTTCGTCAATGCTATTATCTACTACTTCATTTACTAGATGATGGAGACCGCGCTGTCCAACGTCACCAATGTACATTGCCGGTCGTTTTTGTACCGCCTCCAATCCTTTTAACACGTTTATATTTTTTGCGCTATATTCGCTGCTATCATTTACATTAGTCATAATTTTGAGAACCTAATTTATTTTAATTTTTCCGGATTCATAGTTCAAACAAACCGAATCCACTTTACTCTCTCTTCTTTGAAGTGATTATTTATCTTTTCAATTATTATCTGGTCTTTAAATTTTAATTCACTTTTCCAAGCCGCACTTTCAGCAGATAGAAAAAGAGTTTTTTTTTCAACTTTAACTGCGGATACGACCATTCTTAAATCGGGAAATATTTTATAAAACGAGTCCACAACTTCCGATTGTTTTAGCGAATTCCTTAAGGATGACAATTCCGGATTATCGTTTACAATTTCGGCAAAACTGTGAAAATCTTTAGGCATAAACAACCTGCCCGTTATTAAGTTTAATTACAAGATCATCATCTTCTTTTTGTAAGAAGGAAAAATCGGTAAAGTCCGTAAGTGTGATAAATGCTTGACCGACCTGGCGTAAATACTCACTAATTCTAATCGATCTTTTTGCGTCAAGTTCTCCAAAAACATCATCAAGCAAAAATATCGGAGCCTTACCAGTAATTTCTTTAAGATAAAAAAACTGAGCAAACCTTAAAACCACCTGAAAAGTTTTATGCTGACCTTGGGATCCATATGTTTTTAAATCAACATCATTTATTTTAAAAACAAAATCATCTCTGTGAGGACCGACTAGGTTTGATCCCCGGCGTATTTCATCATCTTTTCTTTTATGAAGAAGTTTAAAAAATATATCTTCAATGTTTTCTTCTTGGGAAAGCCCCTCCAAGAACATATATTCTACGCCAGGAATTTCGTCGTCGTTCAAAATTACTTTAAAAGAATCTTTTATAAAATCCTTAAATTTTCGAATAAATTTTAAGCGATGAATAATAATTTCTTTTCCGGAGGCAATCATCTTAGAATTCCACGCATCAAGTTCGTCGAATAAAGTTTTGTTTTTTGTTTCTTTAAGCTGCGCCAAGAGAGATGCTTTTTGACGAAGGGTTTTATTATAGTCCAATAGGTTTTTCAAATAAGTTTCACTTGCTTGCGAGATGACAGAATCAACAAACTTTCTACGCTCTCCAGGAGCACCCTGTGTAATGGAGTGATCTGTTGGCGTTAATATAACCACTGGAAATTTCCCAATTATGTCAGCAGCTCTGGTTATATGCTTTCCGTTAAGAAAATAAATTTTCTTGTTAGAATTTAAAAAGTAAGAAATCCTTGCTTCACTGTTGCTGTAATCTTTAAATGAGCCAATTATTTCTAATTCGTTTTCGTTAAACCTTACCACTTCGCCGTCAAAATTTGAGTTGATACTTTTGGTTGTGCACAGATAATAAATAGATTCCAAAATAGATGTTTTGCCTTGTCCGTTGCCGCCAACAATATAATTTAATCTTTCTGAAAAAATCAGTTTGGTTTCTTTGTGGCTCCTAAAATTTTTTAATTTTACGGAGGATAAAATCATATTAATTATTTAGCCGAACCGGCATTAACAAAAGCATTAGATCTTCGTTGTCTTTCATTTTGGAAGGTTCAACAATACACGCTTTGGTTGGTGAATGAAGCTTAAAAATAACATTTTCGTCTCCAACATGCGATAAAATATCGTTTACATATGATGTATTAAAACCAATATCCATTGATTCACCGGCATATTCACATAAAATTTTTTCTTTCGCGTTTGAACCGTGGTCAATATCTTCGGCAGATACTTCAAGCAAGTTTTTATTAATTGAAAATTTTACCTGCTTTGAATTTGAAGCTGAGAATAACATCATTCTTTTAATGCTTGAGAGGAGATCGTTGGTTTTTACTTTTAAAATGTTTTCGTTTTCAATTGGAATAACACTGCTATATGAAGGATATTTTTCTCCTATTAGGCGTGTTATAAACTCCATATCATTTGTGTGAAAAGAAATATTTGTTTTGCTAAGAAATATTCTGGCATCGTTTTCATTTAATATTTTTGACAATACGGAAATAGCTCTTTCCGGTACAACATATTGATCTTCCTTGTTTGTCTTGATGTCCTTATTAATATATTTAACAAGACGGTGTCCGTCCGTAGTAACAAACCTTAAACCTTGATCCGAAAATTCAAATAGTGTTCCGGTCATTGCAGGACGCATGTCTTCTTTGCTCATTGCAAACGCTGTTTGGTCAATAGCCTTTTTTAAGTCACTTCCGTTGATAACAACTTCAACTTCACCGGAAACGTTTGGTATAGCTGGAAAATCTTCGGGAGAAGAATAGCCGATATTATAAACGCCGTTATCAGTTAATATTTTTATTTTTGAGTTTGATTCGGTTTCAAAATGAATTTGCGTGTCGTCTAGAGAACGAATTATATCGTACAAAAGTTTGGCGGGAATAACCATTTTTGTGTTTTCGTCAGCAGCAACATTTATTGATGAACGAAGAGATATTTCCAAATCCGTCGCACAAACAGTTAATGAGCCATCCTTAATTTCAAAAAGAAAATTTTCTAAAATGGGCATTGGTGTTCTGCTCGGAACTGCCGGAATAATTTTGGATAATAACTTTTCTAAAATTTTACTATTTACTTTGAATTCCATTTGTTTTTTATCTCCTATAGAAGCATTGCAAATTACAAAAAATACTCTCCAATCTCAATAAAATTGATAGTTGGAGATTTAATAAAAAAAGATAATTAACTAGTTTTTTATGGGCCTGTCACACTTGTTGAATTCTGGTTATCGCTGTTCGATACAGTTATGGAAATAACATAAACATTAGTTTGTAGGGTGCTTGAATAAACAAAAAGAATTTTTGTTCCCGCTTTTATTACCAAAGAACCAGAAAGATTTCCAACTGAACTTGAACTTGTTGCACCGGCAGGAATAGAATATGTTGTTGAATAATTATATGTGCCATTAGGAATTTGGTTGATTGAAGATGTTTGTCCGGCTGGAATAGTAATTAAGCTTCCTCTAAAATTTACATAAACATCACCAGAGGCTAAGTTTTTGAATGTAATACTATTGTTTATTGTGCTTGAACATCCGGAAAGAAAAACAGGTATAAACAAAAGAAGAAAAAAATATGAAATAAGCCGATTCATTTTTAGCTCTAAAAATTGTATGTGATGTTTTAATAAGTAAAAATTAGTTTAAATCATTTTAATAATCAACAAAAAGAACATATATACACAACATTATTATTAATTAAATATAATTTTAAAAATATAATAATATTAATAATAATGTGGATATGTTAATAACTTAAAATTATTATTAAAACAGGTTAAAAAAGCAAAATCAGACTCAACGATTTTGTTAACAACTTTAACCCAAATATGACATAAAATAATTTTGTTCATAATTATATAGTTATCAACAACAAGACAGGATGTTTTTAACAGGATATTAACATGCCATTATAGGAAAAATTAAGAGCAATTAATTTCAATGGATGTCTTTAGTGTGCTTATAATATCTCTTATTGAAATATCGCTTTGTTTTAATAGCTCAATAGAAGTACAAGCATGAATTACTGTTGAATGATCTCTTCCACCAAAATGTAATCCAATTGTTTTCAGTGAAGATTTTGTTAAATCTTTAGACAGATACATAGCTATCTGGCGTGCAAGCACAATTTCCTTTTTCCTTGTTTTATCTCGCAATTTATTTTCGTCCAACCTGAAATATTCACATACCGACTTTGTAATTGACTCGATTGAAACATTAACCTTTCTATCTGTGGCAATTTCTTTAACTGTTTTCTTTACAAGTTCAAAATTTATTTCTTTGGAGTTAAGGGAAGCGTTTGCAAGAAGCTTAATTAAACAACCCTCAAGTTCGCGAATATTTGAAGTAATATTATTTGCTATATATTCTAATATTTCGCCGGAAATATTCATGCCATAATCAGCTGATTTTCGTTTTAAGATAGCAATTCTTGTTTCTAAATCAGGTGGCTGAATGTCAGCGGTTAGGCCCCACTGAAATCTTGAAATAAGTCGGTCGTCCAATCCTTTCAAATCTTTTGGTGGTTTATCACTTGATAAAATAATTTGTTTTCTTGACTGATGCAGGGTGTTAAAAATATGAAAAAACAAGTCTTGTGTTTTTTCTTTACCAATCAAAAATTGAATATCATCTATAATGAGAATATCCATCTTTTTATAAAAATTTGAAAAATCATTAACCTTATTAGATTGAATAGCTTCGACAAACTCAACGGTAAATATATCGGTTGATAAATATATTATTCTTTTATTAGGAAAATTACTTTGAGCTTTGTTTCCAATAGCCTGGATCAAGTGAGTTTTTCCCAGACCGACACCCCCATAAACAAATAGAGGATTAAAAGAGGTTCCTCCAGGATTTTCACTTATTGCGCTTGCTGCTGCACGCGCAAGTTGATTTCCTTCTCCATTAATGAAGTTATCAAACGTATATCTGGAGTTTAATGAAGATTCAAAATCCTTTTTATTTACATTTTCTATTTTTATTTCTGCTGGCGAATTCTGGATTAAAGTATTGTCGGTTTTGAAATCAACAACCTCATTATCTTCTGAAATAACATAAGCCAAACGGGCTTCCGGGCCAATAACCTCGTGAATTGTATTATTAATTAGGGTGTTATAGTGCTCGTCTATCCATTCCCAAAAAAACTGGCTTGGAAGTTGAACCTTTAGGGTATAATTTTTTATTTCAAGCGGCTTGATCGGCAGAAACCAAGTGTTGAAAGTCATCTGCGAAACCCCAACCTTTATCGATTTTAGACACTCGCTCCATGCCGAGAAGGGTGAAGAAAAAATTTCATTAGTTTCAACAGCAGAAGAGATCATTTTTGGCTTATCAACATATAAATAATAAAAAAATTTGAAAAACAAACAATTTAACAAATAAAACTAAAACACAAATAAAATCATTAACAACTTATTAACATTAGTAACAAAGCAGTAACAGGTTAAGAAACAAGCACTTGCGATGATTTTGCTAAGGTACAAACACAAAAAAGGAAAGAAACGTTCATGGTGGTTCGGGTAAATAGATGTGAAACGTTTTCACACCGAGAGGTTATCCACAACATATTCACAAAAACATTTGAACCCAATTGCATGAAAAAATATACACAAAAAAGATTCAGAACAAATTAATTTTTGCATAATCAGGAAGTTTTTATAAAAAATTTTGTGTAACAAAGATTGTTCCAGTAGTTTTAAGCATTTTTATTTTTTATCTGATTTAAGAAGAAATAAAAACATAGCATTTGATTTATCTTGTAATTTTAAGTGGTATTACTTATTTTTGAAATCTTTTTCAAATAAGGAGTGTAAGATGAAGAGAACATATCAGCCGAGCAAAGAGAAACGAAAAAACAAACACGGCTTTAGAGAGAGAATGAAAACCAACAATGGTCGTAAGGTTTTAGCGAGGCGTAGAGCAAAAGGAAGAAAAAAACTAACCGTTAGTGATGAGAAGTAGGGCTTTTGAAACGCTTTGGTCTTTCTTCAAATGAAAGAATAAAGAGCAGAAAAGACTTTGAAAACATTTATTCTGTTGGAAAAACGTTATTTTCTTTTGATAAGAAAATAAGGTTAATTTATGTTGTTGAGAAATCTGACAATGGGGGTGGAGTAAAAATTGCTACGGCGGTTAACAAAAAATTTGGCAATGCAGTATGGAGAAACCGAATAAAAAGAATACTAAAAAGTTGTTTTAGGTTAAACAAAAACGAAATAACAGAACATTGCATAAATAATAACATATTGCTTAAGGTGGTTTTTTCCCCATATCATTTAAGTGCGAAAAAAAATAAAAAAATCGAACAAAAAGACTTACTACCGGGTCTGTTAGATATTTTGAAAAAATTAAAAAGCGCTTTAGAATGAGAAAAATTTTTGTGTTTCTCATAAGAATTTATCAAAAAATAATTTCTCCGCTTTTTCCTCCTTCTTGTAGATTTTATCCTTCATGTTCGGAATATGCAGTTCAGGCATTAACCAAATATGGCGTGTTTAAGGGCGGTGCAAAAGCGGTTTGGCGAATTTTAAGGTGTAATCCTTTTAACAAAGGGGGCTACGATCCCCTGGAATAATGGAAGTAATTTAATGGATAGAAAATCAACATTAGCTTTTGTACTTATTGGATTAATTTTTGTTATTTGGCTTTATTTTAACTCTCCACAGCAAATTGAAAAAACACTCCCAAAACAAGATACCACAATGGTCGCTAAAGATTCTATACGAAACAGCGGCGCCGTTCAAAAAAGATTATCTGCGACTAACATTGAAAAAATAGATAGTTCAAAAGCTACGCAAGCCGACAGCATTAGCTTTGGAAAATATTTTCACGAAAAGAAACAACCTGAAAAAATCATTACAATAGAAAACAATCTTGTAAAAATTGAAATCTCAAATAAAGGCGGAGACATCAAAAGATATTTTCTAAAGAAATTTAAAAATTGGTTTTCTGTTGATGTTCCAGATACCAATTTCTATACGTCTCATGTACAACTTGTTAATTATACCATTGGTGGCGGTGGACCTGATTTAGCTTTTGTTTCCACAGATGGCAAAGCGATAAACACATCAAAATTATATTTCATCCCTAGTTTAGGAAATAGTTATTATAAAATTTCTAAAAACGACTCCCTTACAATTTCTTTTACCTACTCTATAGATCAAAACAGCTATATAAAAAAGAATTACATTTTTTATGGTGACCAATACAACATGAAGACCAGTGTTGAGTTGGTGAATATGAATAATCTAATTAGTAATAACGATTATGATTTTGTTTGGCGCGATGGGCTTCACTTCACGGAAGAAAATTCAGTTGATGAGGCGCTTTATGCTAATGCAAGTGCATATTACGGTGGGGAAAATGTCGTAGTGGACGCATCAAAATTTAATGAAAAGGTCCAGAAGGAATTTAATGGCAGGGTTGATTGGATTGCTATTAGAAACAAATATTTTGTAGCCATCCTCGCTCCGCATAATTCATCCGATGTTGACGGTGCCTTTATAGAGGGATATAAAACGCCTTTTGCAGATGGCGGCGAACGGGCTTTTTACACGGCTAGGTTAATCGTTCCGTTTAACAATACTAATTACGAAAAAAAATCATTTGATCTGTATATGGGTCCGGCGGATTATGATATTTTGAAACACTATAATCATCACTTAGATGCCGTTGTGGATTTTGGAAGTTTTTTGGGAATTAAATTTATTATTCGACCTATTGCCGAATATGTTTTGTTACCCCTATTCGATTTCCTCCACGGGTTTATTCCAAATTACGGAATTGTGATTATAATTTTTTCATTAATCATTAAGATGATTTTATATTTGCCTTCAAAATCAAGTCTTCAATCGATGAAGAAGATGCAGATGCTTCAGCCGATGATTGCAGAGCTGAAAACAAAATATAAAGACGACCCCACTAAGTTGAATAAAGAGACAATGAAACTATATTCAACCTATGGAATAAACCCTGCGGGTGGATGTTTGCCGCTTATTCTTCAAATGCCTATTTTTATTGCCTTGTGGGGACTATTCAAAGTTGCAATAGGATTACGTCAGCAGCCGTTTATCTTTTGGATTAAAGATCTTTCCAGACCGGATATAATTTTGTCTCTTCCATTTAAAATCCCGATTTTTGGAATCGATCAGATTAGCGGACTTGCTCTTTTAATGGGTATTGCTACTTTTATCCAGCAAAAAATGACCGTTAAAGATCCATCGCAGCAAGCTTTGGTTTATGTTATGCCTATTATGCTTACATTAATGTTCATGAGCTTTCCGTCCGGCTTAAATCTTTATTATTTCATGTTCAATGTTTTTTCCATTGGTCAACAATATTATATTAATCATAAACACGATGGAATGGTTCTGCAGCCAGTAAAAAATCCCAGCAGCAAAAAAGGATTTATGACGAGGATGATGGAGGCTGCTGAACAAAACGCCAAGACTCAGCAGAAAAAGCGCCGTTAATATTTAGATATTTCGCCTGTGGAAACTCTATTTTTCACAGGCTTGTCTTAACCAGATGATAAACTTCAAAAAAATAATAGTTGTATTATTTCCTTTGTTAATCTCTACGTCTCTTGCGCAGGTAACCCACACAATTTCAGTTGAATATAAAATTAAAAAGCTTCCTTTTGGACTTACAGAAAGGATTCCCAAGCCGATGCCATCAGTGGCTTTGGCTTTAAGCGGTGGCGGTGCAAGGGGATTAGCGCAAATTGGCGTTCTTAAAGCAATTCAAGAAGCAAAAATTCCGGTTAGTTTAATTGTTGGAACAAGCATGGGGAGTATTGTTGGCGGATTATACTCTGCAGGCTATAGTATTAATCAACTTGATTCTATTGCCGTAAACACAAATTGGGATAATCTTCTTGCTTCAGACAGAGAAACAAATAGGCGAGAGCTTTTTGTCGATCAAAAAATTTCTGAGGACAAAGCTATCTTTTCTTTAAGACTGAAGGGATTAAGTATTGTCCTTCCCACATCACTAAACAATGGCGAGAAGCTATCTAATTATCTAAATATTTTAACTTTTCAAGCCCCTATCCATGTTGATTCAAGCTTTGATGAATTAAGAAAAGACTTCAGAGCAGTTTGTACAAACCTTGTAAGCGGTGAGCCGGTAGTAATTGGAAGTGGCTCGTTAAGTCAGGCCATGAGGGCGAGTTCAAGTGTTTCTTTTTTCGTTTCACCGGTTAAAATGGATTCACTTACGCTTGTAGATGGCGGGCTTGTCGCAAATATTCCCGTAAAGATCGCAAAAAACCTTGGCGGTCAATATATTATTGCAATTAATACAACCAGCGCACTTCATTCTAAGGGTGAGCTTTCACTGCCGTGGGAAATTGCCGATCAAGTTGTAAGTATACCAATGCAAAAATTAAATGAATCGGAATTAAATTTAGCAAATGCGGTTATTACTCCCAAAATTAATAATTATAAAATTAATGATTTCGTACATATCAAGACATTAATTTTAAGGGGTTACCAGGCAGCTCTTCCCGAAATGAATAAAATAAAATCTCAAATTGATTCCCTATCCAGAAAAAATTTCACAATTAATAACTATTATTTGAAGAATATTATGCTTACGGGAAACGAATCGGAATTAGACAGGCCATATATTCAGAAATATTCAATGAAAGATTCTATATCAAGTTATGATATTTTAGATGATTTATATTCTATTTATTCTACCGGCAATTATAAAAACCTAAGTGCTCAGGTGACACAATATCGAAATTATACTACCGTTAAATTTCTTGCCGAAAAAAATCCCGTAATAAAAAAAATAGACTTAAGCGGCATTAGTCTTATTAGTGATTCTCTTGCACAAAGCTGTTTAGCGAGGCTTATCGGATTTCCTTACTCAGCGAAGAAAGTAGTCGCAAATTCAATTTCATTAATTAATCTTTACCGCAATCTTGGATACTCCCTTGCGGAAATAGAAAAAATTAATTTTGATGCAGAAACCGGGATTCTTTACATTTCTGTAAACGAAGGAAGAATTTCCGCAATTGAAATTTCTGGAAACAAAAACACTAGTCGCACAATAATTACACGAGAAATTCCTATTAAAACGGGAGACTATTTCAATTATAATAATATAAAGCTTGGACTTACCAACCTGCGAAGCACAAATATTTTTGATGATATATATTTTATGGTTAAAGTAGTTAATGGAAACGATGTTCTTGTGGTCAATGTTCACGAGAAAGATTCTAGCCTTCTTAGAGTTGGTTTTCGTGTTGATAACGAGAATAAAGCTCAGCTAAGCCTTAATCTGGTTGACGAGAATCTTTTTGGAAGTGGAACCGAACTTGGGCTTCTTCTTTTGGGAAGCTCAAGAAGCAGAGCCTTTGCTATTGAGCATAAATCAAATAGAATTTTCAACACATACCTTACTTACAAAATCAATGCATTTTATAAATTTGATGATATTTATAATTACGTGGAAGACCCATCGTCCTCAACATCTAGGTTTCATATTTCATCAAACGGAGAATACAGGCAAATATTTTACGGCGGTTCAGTTTCTGTAGGAACCCAAGTTGAGCGATTTGGAAATTTGATATTTGAAGGAAAGTATCAGGTTGATCAAGTGAAAAACATTAGCAGCTCACCCGTAAACCCATTGAGGACCTCAATAGTTAGCCTTAAAGTTAGCTCAACCATAGATACCCAAAATAAATATCCATATCCAACCAATGGAATTTATTTTAAGGGAAGTTATGAAACTGCACAAAATATATTAGGCGGTCAGGTTGGTTTTACAAATATTAATTTTGATTACAAAAATTATTTTACTCTTGGAACCGTAAACACAATTTCACCAAGATTGATGATGGGATTTGCAGATAGAACCTTGCCATTGAGCGAAGAATATTCACTTGGTGGGCAAAGCACTTTCTTCGGTATGATGGACAACGAATTTAGGGGGAGGCAAATATTTTTAGCATCTTTAGAATACCGTTACAAACTTCCGTTTCAAATATTTTTTGATACTTATTTAAAATGCCGATATGATTTGGGTTCAACATGGGACGAGCAAGAAGAAATTAGATTTAAAGATTTAAGGCACGGAATCGGAACAACATTATCATTTGATACTCCGATTGGACCAGCGGATTTTTCAATCGGCAGGAGTTTTCTTTTTGTAAAAAACCTTCCTGGTAACCCACTTAGCTGGGGAGATTATTATTTCTATTTTTCAATCGGATATTATTACTAAAAATAGCATCTCAATTTAATTTCCTTTTTGGGCGACAAGGTTGTATAGGTTAATATATTCTTTTGCCGAAGAGTCCCATGAAAAATTTTCTTTCATTCCATTGGACTGAATTTTCCTCCAAATAATTTTATCTTCAAATGTTTTTATAGCGCGCTTAACAGCCTCTAAAAGCGAACGGCTTGAATAATTATTAAAAGAAAACCCGGTACCGCTCTCATCATTTCTTGATTTTCCATCATGCCAATTGCGTACGGTATCAGCAAGCCCACCTGTGTTTCGTACTATAGGCACAGAGCCGTATTTTAAACTATAAATTTGATTTAATCCGCAAGGTTCATAGCGCGACGGCATTAAAAACATATCAGAGCCTGCCTCAACAAGATGCGAAAGTATATCGCTAAACATAATATATGCTCCGAATTTTTCAGGGTAAGATTTTACTAACCATCTTATAAGGTCTTCAAATTTTTCTTCCCCGCTGCCAAGTATAATCCACTGCGCATTTAATTTTATAAGATCGTTAATTGCTTCAGCGAAAAGGTCAAATCCCTTTTGCTCAACAATACGGGAGACAATTCCGATCAATGGAGTTTCTTTTTTGAAAGGCATGCCAAATTGTTTGAGAAGATATTCTTTGTTCCTAATTTTTTCTTCCAAGGAATTTACAGAATAATTGAAAGGAATCTGTACATCGGTTTCCGGATCCCATGTTGAATAGTCAACACCATTGATAATTCCGAAAAGACTTCCCTTCCTTTGAATTAGAATATTTTCCATACCGGCTCCGTATTCCCGCGTAAGAATTTCATTAGCGTAAGTTGGGCTGACTGTGGTAATAATATCAGCAAAAGAAATACCAGCTTTCATGAAAGACACATCATTATAAAATTCTATCGGTCCGGTTGGATAAAAATATCGTTCGTCAATATCAGCTTTTGCCAGAGCATCTTTTGCAAACTTACCCTGATAGCCAATATTATGAATAGTAAAAATCGTGTGGGTATTTTTGAAAAACTTATCCCAAGAATAATTATCTTTTAATAGAAGGGGAATAAGCCCCGTTTGCCAATCGTTGCAGTGAATTACATCAGGAGCCCAATTAAGACGCTGTAGCGTCTCAATTACGCCTTTGGAAAAAAGAATGAAGCGCTCGTCTTCATCAAAATCATTAGTGTATAAAAGTGCGCGGTTGAAATAGTGAGGACAGTCAACAAAGTTGACCTCAACATTAGAATCTGGAAGTTTGCTTTGAAGAATATGTACCGAGCGAATATGCCCGGCAACTTTAATAGGAATTTCTCCTATTTTCCAATTGTATTTTAGATTGAATTTTATTTCATCAATTGAATAATATTTCGGAATAAATAATTTCACCTCGCAGCCTAGCTTCTCTAACACACGGGGCAGGGTTCCTGCAACGTCTGCAAGCCCTCCGGTTTTTGCAAAAGGAACAGCTTCCGATACTGCAAAGGCAATTTTAATCATGTTTTTTCTTTGTTCTAATAGTATTTTGTTAGTGATTATCTACCTTTTAAAATTAGGAATAATTCCGACAAAATATTCCTACTAGATGTTATTTTTTTGAGAGAGAATAATTATTTTGACAATATAATTTTTAGGAAATAAAAGATGAATAGAGCAAAAAGTGATCTTGTAATATATACCTCAGGCGACAATAAGAATATTCCAATTATTTTCGTTCATGGCTTCCCGTATGACCACGAAATGTGGAATATGCAGGTAATGTCATTGAGCAGTAAATATTTTTGTGTAGCATACGATTTCCGTGGGTTGGGTTCGTCACCAGCGGGAGATGGGCAGTTTACAATGGAATCTTTTGTAGATGATTTAGAAAATATTATTTTGGAGCTTAATTTGAATAAGCCCGTTTTGTGCGGGCTTTCGATGGGGGGCTATATTTCACTTCGCGCGGTTGAAAGGATGGAAGAAAAATTTAGTGCACTAATTTTGTGTGATACAAAATCTGAAGCTGATACGAACGAAGCTAAATTAAAAAGAGCTGAAGGAGTAAAAAAAATTAATACTGAAGGATTGGAATCGTTTGTAAAAGGTAGTGTGCCAAATACTTTTACTTCTGATTCGATAAAAAGCTCCAGCATATATCAAGAAATTTTGAATAGGTCTTTGCGATCAAACCCGCTTGGGGTAAAGGGATGCTTGCTTGCAATGGCCGGAAGAACTGATACGACGGCATATCTCTCTCAAATAAAAATCCCGACGCTTGTTGTTTGTGGTGAAGATGATAAATTATCGCCTCCTGCATCAATGAAAGAAATGGCAAATAAAATAAAAGGATCAGAGTATGTCTTGGTTCCAAATGCCGCACATATGTCTCCGGTTGAAAATCCTAATTTAGTAAACAAAGTAATTATAGATTTTATACAAAAGAATTTGAAGAATAACTTATAACTAATTTTATGAAAGCGATACTTGTTAAGCCTGATAAATCACTTACGCTTGGCGAATTTGAAAAGCCAGTTCCAACCTCAAAGCAACTTTTAGTAAGAGTTAAAACTGCAGCGCTCAATCGTGCTGACTTGATGCAGCGTGATGGAAAATATCCACCACCACCAGGTGCAAGCCCGATTCTTGGTTTGGAAATTGCCGGGGTTATAGAGGAGATTGGAAACGAAGTAACTAAATGGCAACGTGGAAGTAAAATTTTTGGATTAGTCCCTGGCGGAGGCTATGCCGAGTATGCTGTTATCAACGAAGCAATGGCGTTACCCATTCCTCATAATTTAAATTTTATCGAAGCATCAGCAATACCGGAAGTCTTTTTGACCGCGTATCAAGCAATTGTTTATTATGGAAAAATAGAGAGTGGCGAAACACTTCTAATACATGCAGGCGGAAGCGGCGTTGGAACTGCGGCAATTCAGTTGGCGCGAGAGATTGGAGCCCGTATAATTATTACTGCTTCGCTTGAGAAGCATAAAGCATGCTTGTTGCTCGGTGCCGGAAATGCAATCGATTATAGGGCGAATGATTTTCAAAATGAAGTAATGGCAATTACAAATAATAAGGGCGTTGATGTTATAATAGATTTCATCGGTGCACCTTACTTGCAAAAGAATATAGACTGTTTAAAGGTAGATGGAAAACTAATAATGCTTTCTTCGCTCGGAGGGAGCCTGGTTGAAAATTTTGACATGAGAAAAATTGTCGGGAAACGACTTTCGATTATAGGTTCAGCCTTAAGATCAAGGAGTCTGGATTACCAAATAAAGCTTGTAAAAGAATTTTCCGGATTTGCGCTTGATAAATTTAGCTCTGGGAAACTAAAACCTGTGGTTGATAAAGTATTCGATTGGAAAGAAGCCGTTACGGCACATCAATATATGGCAGAAAATAAAAACACAGGTAAAATTGTTTTGAAGATAGAATAATTGAAGATTGGTACAAATTATTTCGTTACTGCAAGGGGAATATTAAAAACTTTCTGTTTCCTCAGAAACTTCCTTTATTTCTGGAACGTATAGATTCATGATTCTTTTGCAAAAACCAATCAGAAATTCCATTATTTTTTCCGGAGTCTCAAAGGTGTTAGGAATGATTAGTTTCATAATATCTTTTCCGGAAGAGGATGTTGCCCGTCGCTGCTCAAACTTTACTGTGTTTTTATATTCTTCCATAATAAATTTCATCAACTGCAAAAACTTGAATTGATAATACTCTTCTTTACGGCTTTCTGGCAATATCAAAGAAATACTTTTTCTTTGAATTATTATTCTTTCAAATAAAGCATAAGAAGCATAGTGTTTAAGGACTGCTGAACCAATAAAGCGCTTTACTAGTGTTGGCAGAGGGCCAAACCGGTCTATCATCTCTTCCTTTATCTCTTCAGCTTCCGAAATATTTGTGATGGAATATAGGGTTGTATAAAAATTTAATCTATCCATTTGATCCGGCATATAACCGGAGGGAATTCCAATTTCGAAAAATGCATCAATTACCGGGTCTGTTCTTTCAACCTGTTTTGGTAAGGACTTTTGGGATCCATCCATTGTGGAAAACACATCCTTGAATTCTTGGTATTTCAGCTCTTCCACTGCTTCGTTTATCATCTTTATATAAAGATCAAAACCGACATCATTAATAAATCCCGATTGTTGTGTTCCTAGTAAATTTCCGGCTCCTCTTATTTCCAAATCACGCATGGAAATATTAAAACCAGATCCGACTTCTGTAAACTCTTCAATTGCTTGTAATCTCCTTAAGGCTTTCTTTGTTATTCCCCCTAATGAAGGAACTATAAAATAAGCAAACGCTTGCCGGTTAGAACGGCCGACCCTCCCTCTAAGTTGGTGAAGTTCTGCTAGTCCAAATCTATCTGCGCGGTTTACAATTATTGTGTTTACATTCGGAATGTCGATTCCGGATTCTATAATTTTTGTAGATAAAAGAACGTCAAATTTTTTATTTAGAAAACCGTGAATGACATTTTCAAGTTGAGCGGGTTTCATTTGTCCATGTGCTACGGCAATTTTTAATTCGGGGATATATTTTTGAATGTAGGCGGAAAATTTATCAATCGATTGAATTCTATCATGAATAATATAGACTTGTCCATTGCGTTGCAGCTCGTTTAAAATCCACTCCTTAATTTTGATAATATCCAGCGTCGAAACTTTAGTAGAAATAGATTGACGGTTTGGCGGGGGTGTAGCAATGATAGATAAATCCCTTGCGCCGAGAAGCGAAAGATTTAGTGTGCGCGGTATTGGCGTTGCTGTTAGCGTTAGAGTATCCACATTTAACTTTAACGAACGGAGTTTTTCTTTTGTCATAACACCAAAACGATGCTCTTCATCTATAATGAGTAGACCAAGGTCCCTAAATTTTACATCTTTAGAAATGAGTCGATGAGTTCCGATTACAACATCGACCTTTCCTTCGGAAAGATCTTTTATTATTTCTGCCTGTTGCTTTCTTGTCTGAAATCTTGAAAGTGCCGCAACCTTAATCGGAAATTGCGAAAGTCTGTCGGAGAATGTGTTGAAATGCTGCTCGGCTAAAATTGTGGTGGGTACAAGCACGGCAGCTTGTTTACCGTCCTGCACTGCTTTGAATGCAGCACGCACTGCAATTTCTGTTTTACCAAAGCCAACATCTCCGCAGACAAGCCGATCCATAGGGTTCTCGGCTTCCATATCATTTTTAACTTCTTCACATACCTTTTCCTGGTCCGGTGTATCTTCATAAAAAAACGAAGCCTCCAATTCTTTTTGCCAAACTGTATCCGGACTAAACTGATAACCTTTTGTTGCTTTACGTTTTGCATAAAGTTCGATTAGTTCTCTTGCAGCTTCTTTTATTTTTTTCTTTGCGCGGGCTTTTGTGTTTACCCATTCAGAAGTCCCTAGGGTTGATAGCGTGGGAGCTAAGACGCCATCCGCGGACTCGTTTGAAGAATATTTTTTTACTAATGTTAGATAATTTAAGTTAACGTAAACAATGCCGCCTGCGTTGTATAGAATTTTCATTGACTCTTGTTTTACGTCGCCTATCGTAATCGTTTCTAAGCCAACATACTTTCCTATTCCGTAGTTTTCGTGAACAACAAAATCTCCGCGATTAATAGAAGCGAATTTTTTTGATTTAGATTTTTTATACTTCTTTCCGGTTGATATTTTTGTACGGTAAGGTTTATTAAAAATCTGATAATCCGATAGAAGTAGAATCTTTTCCTTATGATGTACAAACCCAGATTTAATCGGAAGCGTTTGGATTTTCACCTTACCCAAACCAATCAGCGATTCTAACTCGGGTTTAAATTCGCTTAGTAAATCTTTTAATCGTGCTGACTGCAGATCGTTTTCTGAAGTAATTATAATTGTATAATTCCTATTTGCATTTTCGGTTAAGACAGTAAAAAGGAATTCATAATTGGAATTGATTGAGGGAACCTCGGTAAAACCAAGGTCTATTCTATCGGTAGAAGTAGTTAGTTCATTCTCAACCAGCCACCTTGCATTGGGGTTAAATACATAATCTGAACCTTCTGCCGGAGGTTGAGGTAAAATAATATTGTTAACCTTTTCTACGGGTTCAGGAAATTCATCTTCATTGAATTCAATTGATTCGGAGGGATTCTCTACTGATTTTTCTTCATCAAACAATATTACTTTTTCTTTCAGAAGATTTTTTAGTTCGAATGAAGATGCTAATATTAGGGGATTAGTCAAGTAATCAAAAATATCTACAAGATTATTTTTGTTTGCAATCTCATTGTTTGAATTTAAGGAGCCGGCTAAAGTAGCGATGGAAATTTCCTGGATAGAGCGCTGGCTTTCCGGATCGAAATATCTAATTGATTCTAAAAAGTCTCCATCAAATTCCAATCGAACAGGATTCTTTTCACTGAAAGACCAATAATCGATTATTGATCCGCGCTGTGAATAATCACCCGGAGCTTCAACAAATTTATCTTTCTGATAATTGAGTAAATTTAGATATTCTACTAAATCGTTATAGGTTAATTCTCCGCCTACTTGAATTTTTGTAGTGTTCCCCTCTATAGTCTTTTTAGCCGGAAATTCACAGTTTAATAGTTGGTAAGTAGATACTAAAACGAATCTGCCTCTGCTTAAAATGTCTGTTAATTTTTCTTGAACTGCTTCTGTCTTAAAATCTATTATTGAGATGGTGTGATCTGACAAACCCAACTCCGAAAGTTCGACTGTAAATTCTGCAGCTGTTTGAACATTGGCCATCAGCACAATTATTTGATGTTCCGATTCGGATAAAAGATCTACGAGAAGATTTTTAGATGAGCCAAAAAGTGGCGAGATCAAAATTATTGGATTTGTTTTATCTGCGATAAGCGCGGATAAATTTTTTATTGTTCCAATATTTCTGAACTGAGATTTTATTTTGTCGCCGGAAAAATCATTTGTCATTTGAAATCAGTGCCAGACTAAAAAGAGTAAGTTATTCCGAGAGAATTCACGGAATAATGAAAAGATAATCCGGAATTATTTTTTGAGTTATTTTCATAATTATTTGTAACAAAGTTACCTACAAAATATCCTATAGCTCCACCGGCAATAACATCAGAAGTCCAATGAGCATTGTGGTAAATTCTTGAACATGCGACCCAGCCTGCGGCAGTGTAGCAAAGTATTTTTAGAAATATATTATTCGTATTGTTTGCTAGAACCGTAGACATTGCAAAAGCAACGGTAGAATGGCCGGAAGGGAACGACGTTTCGGCGGCATGTGTATTAAATGGATGGAAGTCTGCTTTGTCTTTGTAGGTATATGGTCTACTTCTCCCAATGAGAGATTTTAGAACTGAGGTGATTACGCCCGCGTAACCAACAGCTTCAATTGTTTGTACTCCGATTTTTCTAACGTCGGGATTGTTAAAAAAAAGTCCATAGCCATAAATACCGGCAATACCGAAAAGCGTATAACCGCTTCCATATATCTTATCAATCGAAAATATTTTACTATCCAGAGGGGTGACATTTCTTTGAGAAAACGAGTGAAGATTATAATCAACAGAATAGCCGATTCCGATTGCGGCGACAGTTCCGGCTAAATCCCAGGCCTTAGTTTCGTTGAAGGTAGTAAAGCTTGTGGCAAGGTCACCACCCATATTCAATACTTGTAAGACATCATTCTTTGCGTTTGTAATAATTTGAGCATGGGCGAAAGGCTGAATTAAAAACAGCAATGCAAAAAGTAGTGTATTAATCTTTTTCAATATTAATTTTCTAATTTGTTTATAGATAGGGGAATTAAATTTATTCTTGAATCGCTTTACGCACAAAGCCGCCGGAGTCTTTTAACATTCTTTTGGCTTCATCAGCAGTAACATTTGCTTTTATCATTACTAGCGCAGTTTTAACATGCCCTCCGGCTAGTGTAAGAAATTTGGAAGCATCTTCATAAGATACACCAGTAATAATCATAACAATTTTTTTTGATCTTTCTACTAATTTCTTGTTAGTCATTTGAAGATCAATCATCATGTTTTCATATACTTTTCCAAGCCTAATCATAGAAGCGGTCGTGAGCATATTAAGGACTAATTTCTGAGCTGTTCCGCTTTTCATTCTAGTAGAGCCCATTATAACTTCAGGACCAACATAGGGGCAAATGGCGACGTCTACTTCTTTTATATTAAAATTTTCTCGTGGATTTGACGTAACAAATAGAGTTTTAGCACCCAATTCTTTTGCTTTTTTTACAGCTCCAATTACATATGGTGTGCGGCGACTTGCAGCTATGCCGCAAACGACATCCTCAGGGCTCACTTTTGCTTTAATTACGTCGTCGATCCCGTTAGATTCATGATCTTCAACACCTTCCTGCGCTACGAACATAGCGTCTTTACCTCCAGCGATAAACCCTTCTATCATTTCGGGAGAAGTTCCAAAAGTTGGAGGGCACTCTGCCGCATCTATAACACCAATCCTACCACTAGTTCCAGCGCCAAAATATAAAAGTCTTCCACCTTTTTGCAACGCATCAACAATAATTTCAACTGCTTGCGTGATATAGGGAATTTCTTTTTCTACAGCCAAAGGAACAATTTTATCTTCTTCATTAATAATTCGTAGAATTTCAGAAGTTGATGCAGTATCGATATTCATTGATTTGGGATTGCGCTTTTCGCTAGATAATTCACTTATCTCATCGAATAATGTTTTTAAATCCTGATTGGAGTTCATCAATATTTTATTTGTAAAATGTTTTGGGAAAATAGTATTTCAAATATACCAAATATTGCTTAATTAAAGAGAGATTTAGATAACATTGTGTTATGTGAGATTGGGGGTAAAACATCGGAATAAAGTAAGAATACAAGGTTTAAGTACCTAGATAATATAAGTTATAGAGGAAGCACTGTGCATTCACAGTGTATTCAGAGTGCATTCATATTTTGGGACAAGTGGGAGAGAAAAAAGAAGTGAATTACTATACCAGAGTATAAAAATTAGGTACCAGAGTCAACAAGGGTACTGAAAAGTCAATGACCTAATAGATTATTAGATAATCTAGTGTCATGTCAACTCTGTAAAGTCGGATAAAGGCGTAATAATTTTATACGAGCATCTTTCGCCGTAAATTGCCAATTAATTTTTGCGTTCCTATTATTTCGATGCTTCTGCCATGCATTTGCCT
>JAKBMG010000150.1 GCA_021831685.1 Bacteroidota bacterium
ACATACATCGCAATTTTCGAGGCTAAATTGGTTTCAGGAAGTACGGTCTTCCTTACAACTTGTCCCGACTGTTTTTTGTCGGGAGCCTATATAATTCCCTGTGTACGCTTCATGTATTTCGTTCGCTAAGCATTTCTCTTAACTCCTACATACATGCAACACTCGGTATAGGTGGATTGCTCATCCTTGCCTAACAGAGACTTTCACTCTATAAGAAGCATCAAGCTTCGCTTGACGCACTAGCGGCGTTGCTTTTCACCCGCCCGCCCCGAACAACAATGCCGAACTGAAAAACTACTGCCAATAATTTTTAACAATTTTGTATAATAGAACAAAGCCGAACAACAACACTTACTTTACCACCAAACCCTAAAATATTAATAATGCCGCATTGAAAACAGTCTACCCCGATGTCAATCGGGGCGGTCGGGTGCAAAAGCGGGTTAGGCAATTACCGCAACAGCAACATTTTTTTTGTTTGTTGGAATTTATCAGTCTTTAATTGATAAAAATAAATCCCACTTGGTAAATTATTTCCATCAAAATTAATTTGATATTTCCCTTTAGCTTGTTCTTGTTTTACTAAAGTTTTTATTTTCTCTCCCAGGAGGTTATATATATTTAATGTAACTAATGAATGCTCTGGAATATTGTAGGAAATTACTGTATTAGGATTAAATGGATTGGGATAGTTTTGAAGGAGATTAAATCCATCAGCAATATTTTTTTCACTTCCCACACTTGTAGGTTTGCCATAGTACAAAAATATTTCTTTAGCTAAATACCCGAATAAAATACCATCCGGATTTGTAACTTTTAGAGGTTCATTTTCCTGAATCCACTGTCCATTTTCCCATTCTTCCCCATATAGATGAATTAAATTATAATTATCATCATATTCATAATATATTCTAAACCAATTTTCCCAATTATTATTTACTGTCTTTTGCCAGTTTTCAAGAACTAAATTTTTATTTTCATTATAATTAAATTTTACCAAAGCATAATCGATCCATTGTTGTTCTTGCCAAATTTTTGTTTGAATAGCGTTTACGTTTAACTTTTCATCATATTCATAATTAGTTAAATAATAATTTACCCATTTATAGTTTGTCCAAACCTGAAATAATGTTGTATCCTTTACTTTCTCTGGAGTATATGTATAAATAGATTTAGAAATGTTTACCCATGTACTATCTATCCATTGTTGATTTACTGATGATACTAAATTGTTTGCAACATTATAACTATTTTCATATTTAAAATCATTCACAAATACCTGCCCATTGAAAAACTGATGCAAACTTAAAATCCTATTTCCCGATGAATCATAATTAAAAATATCTTTTTCAGTTTGGTACCATTCTTTTGTCGTTGAATTAAATGATTCCCATAGAACTGATATAAGCTTTCCTTCGGAATTGTATGTGTCTGTATGTTTTTCGAAATTAATCCATTCACCATTATACCAAACTGCAGCTATGAAATAATTTAATGATAAATCATCATTATAATTATATGTAATCTTATCTGTATCTCCGTTTTTAGTTATACAAATAAGACTATCTAAAACTCCGGCAGAACTATTTTTATTCAATGGAGTAAAAGTAGATATATTGTAAATACTTCTTTTGAGGAATGAACTGTTAATGTTTCCATTTGTTGAGATATAAAATTGTCCCTGTGGAAAAGCTTCTGCCACTAATAGACAATAAAACAAAAGATAAAAAAGTTTATTGACTAAATTCATCTCCGACCCCTTTAAAAATAAATTCCTACAATGAAATGGTGCGTGTTGATAATCTTATTATCGTATTTGAACAAGTATCTAATATCAAGATTCAGTTTTGAAGAAATATGATATGATATGCCGGCTCCTAACATTATTCCGTACGAATTAACCGGAAGCTCTTCTTTTTTTTGGTTTTCCTTAAATTCGGGAGGTATCTCATCTATTGAATTATAAGACCAAACTTCTGGCAGCGAAGTCTCAATGGACGAATTGATAAAGTTATAAACTGCATCTATCGAAATATATGGCAAGAAGATACTATGAACAAAATTATATTGAATGCCTAACATAAGCGGAAATATATCATAATTTTTACTTACTAAATTATATTTACCTGCAAAAAATCTTGGAAGAGAATCAATGATAGTATTTTCAGAGTATGTTCTTACAGTGTAAGAGTATGGTTGAATTGTCCTAAAATAACCGGTTGATGCTTTCAGTTTAAGTGAAGATATCAGATTTGTTTTTATTTCTACAAGAAAATCGCCTCTAATGTTGTATGTGTTATAAAAATTAATACCACTATAAAAACCAATATCAAAATTGGAAAAAGGTTTGTTTTCCTGTGCTTCTAAAACGTTAAGTGAAATTAATGTTAGTATGAATAATATTTTTTTCATATTGCCTCCGTATTTATTTATGGGCAATCCCTCACCTCATATTCATTTAATCAATGGGATTGCCCAATTTCGATTCAATACTTTCATTGCAGAATTATTTTATTTCATCAATATTAGCTTTTGGCTTTTCACAACATTATTTGTTTTCATAACACAAACGTATATACCGCTTGGCAATCGTGCCCCATCAAAAGAAACAGAATACATGCCTGGACTTTTAACTTCATTTATTAGTGCAGCTATTTCTTTCCCCAGCATATTATATATTTTCAATTGAACAAACCCAGCTTCTTTTATAGAATATGTTATATTGGTTTGGGGATTGAATGGATTCGGATAATTATTTAGCCGGTAATCATATATTTCATCAGATATCATATGAGTACTTTTACCTCCAGCCGATTGCTTGTTCATTGGTTCAGTTCTAGAGGAGACTTCTGAACTATAATCCGAGTTATTATTATTGATATCCATTGCCCTAACCTTATAATAAGAAAGGACAAGACCTGCACCTGGCGCATAATACATTTCCTGATCAACGAAATAATTATTAGTAGTCGTACCAATGGATAACCATCCTGTACCAAATTCTTGTACTTCTCTAAACACTTCATAATTTGATAAATCTGCTTCTGAATTTGCTGTCCATGATAACTATTATTGAGAAGATTAAACTGTATTTCAATTTGGCGTATTAGCAGGATTTATTTTCCTGCTAACACTCCTATCAAATTTAAGCTTAATCTCCATAACTTGTTTATTTATATATAGTAATAACATTTCAATTTAATTGCTTCAGTTTATTAGACGGATGAATTCTTCCGCCTAATAAAAATCAAACCTGCCTGCCGGCAAGCTCCCTGTATGCTTTCAGCTTGTCTTCTTTTGATTGATTTCACTTACCATTTCTTTCAATGGAACTTACAGGGTCTCTCAAGTTCCTGATACTTCTCTTTATACATGCTACACCTTATAACCACGGTAGACCTTGAATAGTCTTGCATAACGATTATTCAAGTGTTGGCTTCTGAGCCGTTAATATCATTGCCGTCTACATACATCGCAATTTTCGAGGCTAAATTGGTTTCAGGAAGTACGGTCTTCCTTACAACTTGTCCCGACTGTTTTTTGTCGGGAGCCTATATAATTCCCTGTGTACGCTTCATGTATTTCGTTCGTTCTGTTTTAATGAACTCCTCGATACATGCAACACTCGGTATAGGTGGATTGCTAATCCTTGCCTAACAGAGACTTTCACTCTATAAGAAGCATCAAGCTTTGCTTGACGCACTAACGATGTTGTTTTTAAGCCGCCACCCAACATAGTAATGCAGCTTTGAAAAGCCAATACCAATAATTATTTATAAATTTATTTTGTTCACTAAATTCAAAGAGCAACTAATAGTTACAAGGAAACATTTAAATACATAAATGCCGCAAAGTTTAAAGAGGTCAGCTTGTAGAACGTTATGTGATTTACTTATATTCATTAAAAAATTGCTCATCAACTTCATAGACAGTTTTTGCAATTACTCCAAGCTCAAGTTTCTGAAACATTGCTACTAATTTTTCACCATCCACTATTTCTATTGGGGGAGCCTCATCTCTTCTAGCTTCCTTTTTCGCTTCACTTGTAAATGAACCAGTTGTTAGGATAATTCCTTTATCAGCTCGTCCTTGCATAGCACCACGAAAATCTCTTATCTGTGAAGCTGAAACAGAACCTTTATAACGCTTGCACTGAAACAACACGTTAAAACTTACAAGCGGATTAACTTCTAATATTCCATACCCATCAATTCCACCGTCACCAGTCTTTCCAGTTACTTTAACTTCTTGAAAACCAGCTTCTCGAAGTAATCTCTGACACAATCTTTCAAATCCATCAGCCGGTAATTTTTGGAAAATATCAAGAAGTGAATGTTTTCCCTCTTCCTCTTCAATATCTGTTTCGTCTTCAACTAAAGTTGGTTTACTCTCAATTTTCTTATTCTTTTTGCTTTCCTCACGAAATCTCCTTCTCTCATCACGAATAATTTCGATAACTTTTTCTTTAGTCAATTCTTCCTTCTGTGCCTTTTCAGTCAATGTCCAGACACCTCTATGGGATGTGTTTAGAAAACCACCTTTGACTAAATAAAGTCTTGCCCACTGGGCTTGGTTTCTAACTTTTGATTCACCATTCTTTATTGATTTCTGTTGTTCCTCTTCAGGAATTTTTAATTTTTCGATAGCCAGATCGATGACCTCACCTACATTTCCTGAACCACCTAGTTCTTTCAATGTTTGCATAATTGGAATGAAAAATTTCATGAATTGTGGTTGAATATTTTTTGTCATATCTTGCCTTTTATAATAATCACATAACGGCGTGTTACGTCAAAACACAACTCTGCCGGATAAATTATTTTAGATTTACATTTTACTTCTGTAAAATGCATTGTTTATTATCGAAAACTTCTCCTCCAAAAAAGACGAAAATATTATCCTCTTGAATTTTTAATTGTTAAAGATGTTAGTGCACTGCAAAAACAGAAATTACAGAAGTTCGATTACTAATCTTCCATTTTGAATACTAATTTGCCGGACATTTAGAAACTTACAATATTTTAATGTAGTTCTATCTAGCTGAAATAATTGTACATTTGAAAACCATATTGGAATCAATTGGTTTATAATGGCTGTAACTTGACTAAACCACTGCTGGGGCAATCCATTTATATTTATATTATCTACATTAATCTTAGATGCTGCAATTATGCCGGTTGATGCGATATAATAGGGAACAAACGAAACAGTCACATTTATTGGGATACGTACTTTCCCTGAAAAAGTTAGCGACTGTAAAACGACGTTTGCATAAATCCTATCCGATCCGTCTCGTAGAATTATTTGAGGCATTTCGTTAATTTCTAATTCAAGAATTCTGGGATAATTCTGTATTATGGGTAATTTGAAATATTTGGATAATTGATTTTGTAAAAAGGATTGAGATAGGTTAAGCGTAAGAGAACCATCATTCGAAAAACCAATTCTTATTGCAGATAGTTCGGTGCTCGGCATTGCTTGTCTAAGAGTATCGTATCCATCTGCACCGATAAAGAAGACATCATTAGCATCAAATCGAAAACCTTGAACCCATCCAACATCTATCATCCTGCCAGCAGGAATTAGAAACGCGGCAATTCTTTCTCTAGCCTCTAACCATATCTTCAATTGTGAAGCTGATGTATTCTCTATTTGCAAGACATATGAACCACCAAATAAGGATTTCCGGCAAGTGACTACTACAGGAAGTGGCTGTGTTTGCAATTGCGAAAAGCTAATTGAAAAAAAAGCAAAAAATGCAACAACGATGATTAACAATCTCACTTTTTTATCTTTCATATCTTTCACTTACTAGCGCCTTAACTACTTCCACTTGATTAACGTGATATTTCCAATAATAAAAAAAACAATTTATGTTGCTCCAAATATTAACAATAACTTTTGGAGGTATCAAATGTATTACACCCTCATCGATCTTCATAAATTTACTTCTTACTTAGCTACTGTTGATTCTTCAGGCAGAATTGTTAAGCAAGCTGATATTAAAAATCAAGATTCCTATGGCCTTTGCTCATGCTAACTTTGTTAAAGCCATTGCTTATACAAAAGTTAAAACTGATAAAGTTGATTCTCATACTCTCGCCCATCTTCTTCTTAACTTCCAAATATAATCCTCCGGCTGGACATGCGCGTCCGCCCGGCGGGTTTGGGTAACTAGGGAGTTTACCCCGTCTTGCGGGGTATGCCTATAAAATATCTGGTATTGTCCCGAACTTGATTCGGGAAGGTTTGGTTTGCCTTTTACCTTTTAGATATCAACGACATTATTGTTTGTTAAAGTAAGAAACACTTATAGATCAGTTAATCAAAGAACTCTATCCTGCTTTAACCGGGACTGCATTGAACGATGAATATTTTTTTTA
>JAKBMG010000213.1 GCA_021831685.1 Bacteroidota bacterium
GTACATACTATGCCGATGTTCTCTCATAAATTCCAAAAACTGCCTGTGGCTGAATATCTCGGATGGCACGGCATTAATATGCCAAGCTGGCCCGGTTTATCACAAGATAAAATTGAGTTTATTGCCGGAGAGATTTTTAATTTCTTCCAAAAGAAGAAATAAAAAAAACAGCGTCAAATTAAAATCTAGCGCACTTTAAGGAGAGAGATATAAAAATCATTTATACCTCTTGTTAATTGAATTGCCTCTTTTGATAATTCGTCTATCACCCTCATTTCTACCGGTGTTGCCTCTTTGAATTTGAGGAGAATTCCTTTGAGGGGCTTCCCTTATCATTTGTCTTATATTTTTCTATATTGGATTTAAGAGTAATTCATTTAAATAAATTGTAATTTAAAGGAAACTCTAATTATATTTAATTTTTCAATTTTATATAATCAATAAGACAATTTAAAATAAACATTAATAAATAATGCTTTAATTATAGGAATTTCTTGGCAAGATGGAAATTACTTTTTAACAAAGCATCTTTTGTCAAAAGATTATATTTTTGAACTTAGGGCTAAATAGATTGATGAATTAATTAAGTAAACATTATAACATTCTAATTAAAAATGTACGAAGATTATTACAATAATTTTTACAAAGAACTTGCCAGGATAGACGATCAAAACAATTCTTTTGATAAGATTAAAAATCTTTTACCGGAATTAAAAGTCAAGGAAAGAATAATTGATATAGGCTGCGGTCATGGTTCCGTAAGCCACGAGTTGATAAAGAAAGGTTTTGAAGTTTACGGTCTTGAAATAAATGATGAGGCTTTAGAAAAGTTAAAGTCAAAAGGATTCAAGACAATAAAAAAAGATATAACTCAACCACTTGAGATAAATGACAAGTTCGGATTAGTGCTTCTTCTGGATGTTCTCGAACATGTTTTAGACCCTTTTGCTTTACTTGCAGAGGCTAAAGATATAACAGCAGAAGACGGTTACATTATTATTTCCGTACCGTTGTATTTTGATTTGCTGGACCGGTTGAAAATTCTTTTTACAGGGAACATTATAAGTCTCGACAATCTTTGCTATGGGGAAGAAAATTATAAAAAATTCAAAACATTCAATTATGACCACATTAGATTTTTCCGACCGAAAGAAATTCTTGAAATGGGAAGAAAGTTAAATTTAAAAATCGACAAGGTGGAATATCTTCCAACTTTTTATTTAGGGAATAACATTTTACTCAAATTTATTATGAAAATAATGAGCAACAAAATAACCGCACCAATTTATCCCAATCTTTTAGCGCATTCAATGAAGGTTAGGTGGAAGGTTAATTGAAAACAATAGGGATACTTGCCTTCGTCAATAAAAATGATGGCGGGGTTTATCAATACACTCAATCCTTGATCGATGCACTAGCAAAAGATGAATCCAATAAATATATAATCTTTGTTGATACATTTTCCGGTAATATTAACTCCTATAACCTTGAGGTCCGGAAGGTTAATACTTCCCGACCAGCTGCCCCGACGAGGATTTTTAGGGCAATTCAGTTATTATTATTGATTAGGATTTCTTTTCTAGAAAAAGTTGAAAGATCATTTTATGATGATATAGATTTGTTTATGTGTCCGCGGGTCATAATGTATACCCAGTTTTTTACAATTAAGCCTTTCATATTGACCCTGCACGATTTGCAGGAATATTATTTTCCGGAATTCTTTACATGGCAGGAAAGAATAATCAGATTTGTAACTACCCGGTTCCTAGCACGCAAAGCGAATAGAATAATTTGCGAATCCAATTATGTTAAAAACGACATTAAGAAATTCTTGAAGATTAAAGATGAAAAAATAATTGTTCTGCCTGCACCCCCTCCTGCAGATTTTATGAATATCCAAATATCAGAGGAGCAGAAAATAAATGTCTTGCAAAAGTACAATCTGCCTGATAAGTATATTTTTTATCCGGCTGCTTTCTGGCCTCATAAAAATCATATTAAGTTGATCGAAGCTTTTAAACTTGTAATAACTAAAAATTCCGATTTATATATGGTATTAAGTGGATCAAAGCAACGAAATCTGTCAAATGTAATTAAGAAAATAAAAGAACTAGGGCTGGGAAAAAAAATTCTTTTGCTTGGTTATGTGGATTACGAAGATCTTCCGTATTTATATGCCTCGTCCAAAATGCTTGTGATGCCAAGTCTCTTCGAAAGCATTAGCATTCCGATATTTGAAGCCTTTGCTTTAAAAGTTCCAGTTTGCTCATCGAATATATTGGCTCTTCCGGAACAAATAGGAGATGCTGGGTTATTATTTGATCCAAGAGATGAAAAAGATATTGCCGAAAAAATAAATATATTATTAAATGATGATTCTCTCCAACAGGAACTTAGTATGAATGGTTATGGTAAAATAGGAAAATATTCTCACTTGGACTACAAAACAAATCTTTTATCTTTGATCAATAATAATCAATAGTAAACGTAATTAATTATATTTTATACAATTTTGTGCTTCGAGATGATCCTCTTCTACAATAATAATATTCCTGCGGGATTAAGGGGAATTGATTAAGAATCAGTTTAACTTGGGATTTTCATGTCTTATTAAAAAAGCAAGGTCCTTAAACCGAAATTGAATCTAAAATTTTTGACAATTTAAGAGTTATGTTTTTTCTATCGAAAGATTCTACTAATGATAGGTCTGTTTTAAACCGGTTTGTATCCTTAAAGAAATTCTCTCCATCTTCATCGTAATCGAACATCATTCCTGCATTTGTCTCTTCTAAAATTTTCCTTACCTCATCGTTATCTTTTCCAAAGGCTATTATTGGTTTGCCAATTCTAAGATATTCAAATAACTTTCCCGGAACATGACGCGGCTCGGTTGCACAAACAAGCAAGTAAGATGCTCTGCTTAACTCTTCCAACATTTTTTTATATGGTAGAAATCCTAAAAATTCTGTTCTCGAAGTCAAACCGCTTTCTGCAATTGATTGTTTTATTCCGCTACTAACTGTTCCGATAAATTTAATTTTAATATTACGGCCTCTACCAATTTCATCTTTCACCCTTACCCAAAAAACCTTCGGGTTCTGATAATCGAAAATATTTCCTGCATGAATAATTATTTCTTCTTTTGAATTAGAAGGGATAATATTTTCAAAATCCTCTTCATTATACCCCCAATAACAAACTTCCGATTTATTCCTTAATATAGGATATTTTTTTATATAATCTTCCTGCATTGTTTTTGTTACAAAGACAGCAGCTTTTGAATTGGAAAGAACTTCCCTTTCCAGATAATTATCAATCAATAAAGTAAGCTTACTTCGTTTAAAGTTTTTGTAATAAATTATGTCTACCCACGGATCTATAAAAACCGGTATGTGAGGGACATGAATTTGTTTGCTCAAATTCATTCCGATTAAATGCGTTGTATGTGGTGGTCCGATTGAAACAATTGCATCAATTTTTTCTTTTTCTAAAATCTTTTTCCCTTGATTAACTGCATTGAAATACCAGCCGACTCTTGCATCCGGAATGAAGAGATTCATTCGTATCCATATAGATATTCTATGTGTTAAACTTTTGTTTATTGTAGAGATAGTCTCGGACGCAATAAGTTGTTCGTCCTTTTTCTTACCGGTAAATTTTTTATAAAGATCAAAAGGTTCAAAAGACTTAGACTTAAATACCTTCAAATTATTGTCTATTTCTTTTAATAGGCTCTCGTCTTTTGCGGAAAATGTATCTTCTTCAACAGTTAATACTACTGGCTGCCAACCAAATTGAGGTAAATACTTTATTATCTTAAGTGGCCAATGAAGTGAAGCCTTCCCGGACGGCGGCCAGTAGTATGTTATGAATAAAACTTTCTTCATCTATAATGTATTAATTATTATATAGCGAATTTAATCATAAAAAATGTAAATTAAACAGCGGTTTAAAGCTAAATTAATAACTCAATCTGATCGCTAGTTTTTATTTAGGTATAAAAAACCGTTGAAACGGTTAATAAATAAGGTTTTATGTTAAGCAACCCACGACTTGAAGTCGTGGGCTACTTGATCAAGACGCAATAAATCAGCCGTTTTAACGGCTTACCTTCAACAGCGGTCAACTTGAGTTAATAATTCATGTTACTTAGACAATTTCAAATATAATTGTAGACGAGTGTAAAACCTCCAAGGTTTTTAAAGTTGATTTTCAATTGACTCTTTTCTAGACTAATAAAAAAGGTTTTAGATAAAATCTTTTATTGAAACCTTGAGGGTTATTACTTATGTCGAATAAATGAAGGTAAGAAGATGCTAATCAATATAGAAACGGCTAATCCTCCGAATAAAGTTACTCAGGTTCGAGCTACTGAAGAGCTTAAGAAAAGAATGGCTGTCCGTCTGGCTACCGGAAGAATGATTGACTCCGCTTCAAATCATTCCGGTATCGATTTTAGATATTTTGTTGTGCCGGATGGAAATGCAGAGAGTAATGATAAATTTTACTCGAAAGATGGAGAATATATTAAACCCGGCACAGAGGCAAGAATGCTCCAATACGAAAACTGGTCGAAGCAGTTGGCAAAGGATGCAGTTGAAAAATTATTTAAAAAGAATAACATTATGCCTTCGGAAATAAACAGGCTAATTACCATTTCTTGTACTGGTTTTTTTGCTCCCGGTTTAGATTATTTTCTGATGAATGAATTTAAAATTCCTGCAACTGCCAAAAGGACAAATATCGGTTTTATGGGTTGTGCGGCTTCGTTGATTGGGTTTAATTCTGTTTTTGAATCTGTAAAATCTTCCGGTGAAAATGAAACCAATGTGCTGCTGGTATCAGTTGAACTATGCAGTCTTCATCTTCAAACGGAAGCAACCCGAGACAATATTTTGGCTAATATGATCTTTGCCGACGGCGCAGGAGCTGCTTTATTTTCAAGTTCAAAACTTCATAAAGAGAAAATTAAATTAAATTTAGTTTTTACAGAATCACTATTATTCGAAAATTCAGCGGGGTTTATGGGATGGAAAATTGGCAATTATGGATTTGAAATGATGCTTTCTTCCGATTTGCCAAAAATAATTTATGAACAGGCTTCCCCTCAATTAATTAAGATATTACTTTCTCACGGAATTAATCCGGATGATATTTCATGTTGGGCGCTTCATCCCGGCGGAAGAGCAATTTTGGATTCTCTCCAAAATGGATTGAATCTTAGCGAAAAAAAAATGGAGCCATCGCGAACGGTATTGAAAAACTACGGTAACATGTCATCAGCTTCAATTCTATTTGTCTTAAAGGAAATAATTAATTTAAATCAAGTTAAGAAGGATGAATATTGCTGCGCCGTTGCTTTTGGTCCCGGCTTAACAATGGAAGTTTCGTTGTTTAAAGGCGTGTAATGTTTTTATCGCGGAATTATCAACCGGAAATGATGGATGACTTTTCAATAGAAGATGACAGAATTGATCGTGCGCTCGAAGAATTAAAATTAGTAAATAGATTTCTTGGCGGTATATCAACAACCGGATCTGCAATAAATAAGCTTGTCAAAGCAAATCATCCAATGAATGAGTTGAAGATACTAGATGTTGGCAGCGGGGCTTCAGATATATTAGTTGCTCTTAAACGAAAATTTAAGGATTTAGAAATTACAAGCATAGATATAAATAAAAGAGCATCTCGTTATTTGAAAAATGATTCAGCTATTAATTATATTGTTTGTGGAGATGTTAAAGCAATTCCGTTTAAGGATTCTAAATTCGATTTAATCCATGCATCGCTTTTCTTTCATCATTTCAAAGAAGAAGAAATAAAAAATATTCTCATAAATCTTTTTCCTTTATGCAAACATGCGATAATCGTAAATGATTTGCGCCGTTCAATTTTTGCGCTGATCGGAATTAAATTGTTAACCGGATTATTTTCGAGAAGTGATATGGTGAAAAATGACGCGCCTCTTTCTGTAAAACGAGGATTCACACGGGCAGAGTTGAAGAATATTATGGATGAGTTAAAGTACAATTATATTATTAAACGGAAATGGGCTTTCCGGTGGTGTTTAATAATTTACATTACGCAGAAATAAAAGATGCGCCAAGAAGACTCTAAGATTTCTCAGCAGGAAAACTACTTACTAATTCACATTACGCATACTTTTTCCCTATTTCCCCGCCATTTAGAGGCTGTGTGAAAATTCAGAAGTGATGAATAAATATTCTAATTATGGTTTTAAACATTAATATGTTTTTTTATTGCCCCGACATTTATGTCGGGGTGAAATGAACTCCAATAAATACCGGGCTTCAGCCACATCTGTGCTATTTATGTGGCTAA
>JAKBMG010000116.1 GCA_021831685.1 Bacteroidota bacterium
GGATCAGTTCTTCGGTGAAAATGATCTCTAAGAAAGAGTTGTGTCATATCGAAGGATCCGCCGCGGCGGACTCGACTGAGATATCCCATGTTCAACTTGTGTACTTAAGCTATATATGGGATTTCTCCCTCCGGTCGAAATGACATTTTGGAGTTGTGCAACACTCTCTGCCGGTAGGCAAGCTCCTTCGATATGACACATTACTATTTGTCAAATAATAGTAAGACGATTGAAAAGTGGATTTTTATAAGAATGGGGTATAGGATTTAACTTCAGTACAAGATTAAATGCCTAATCCTTATACATTATCTAAAAGTAAAAATGTATTTTCCTTATAACTGTTTTTTGCTTCAAAGTTTTTTTGGGGATAATTACAAATTCTAACTAAAGGGCAAATAAAACAATTTGGATTTGCAGGTTTACAAATTTCCCTGCCTAATCGGATTAAGTTTGTGTGAAAAGAATGTGCAATTCCTTCCGGTAAATTTTCATTTAAAATCAAGAAAGTTTTATCTGGTGTTTTTGTACTGACAATTCCAATCCGGTTTGTTGTACGATGGACATGCGTATCAACAGGACAAATATTTTTTCTCAAAGAGAAAAGCAAGACACAGCTTGCGGTTTTTACTCCTACACCTTCATAACCCGTTAACTCTTTTAAAATTTCGCCATCTTTTTTATTTAATAAATGGTCAAGACTAATTCTTCCATTATTTTTTAGAAGTGATCTTAAAACATTTTTAATAGCTTTTGATTTTTGTTTCCCAAGTCCTGCTATTTTAATTTCTTTTTCAATTTTCGCTAATGGCAAGGTTGAGACATCATACCAATTTTGGTAAGTCTTCTTCAAGTTTGTAAAAGCTTTATAAGAATTTTTATCGTTTGTGTTTTGCGAGAGAATAGTCGCGATTAACATATCCACCGGATCGGGCGGATTTTGAGGACGGAATGGTATTCCATATTTTTGGATCAAGAGTTCATTCACTTTTGAAATTCTTTTTGATACCGTTTTTGATTTCTTAAGCATCGTGTAAAAGTCGTTTGTATAAAATTATTTTCCTTAGTCCTAACATAAATAATTCTTTAGTCATTAATATAATTCAGACAGGAGGATAAATGCCTACTTTAATGGTTAGTATCTCAGGTATTCGTGGAATAGTCGGCGATGGGCTTGATCCGGACACAATAGTAAAATACACTTCAGCCTATGCAGATTTTATTGGAAAGGGAAAAGTCGTCGTCGGTAGAGATGCGCGAATTTCGGGCGAGATGGTCCAATCAATTGTTACCGGAACTCTATTAGCAAAAGGATTAGATGTATTAGTAATTGGAATTTGCCCGACTCCGACGGTTCAATATGCGGTGAAAACTTTATCAGCTGACGGCGGAATAGCAATCACAGCAAGTCATAATCCTAATCAATGGAATGCTTTGAAGTTACTGAATAATACGGGTCAATTTATGACTCCAGAGCAAAACAATGAAATGCTGAAGGTCTTAAATACTTGTCAAACCTTCAAAAGTTGGGATGAGCTTGGGACCTTAAAATATTTTGAAGAAGGATTAAAAAGACATGTAACCGATGTATTAAATTTAGGATTTTTAAGAATAGATGAAATAAGAAAACGAAAATTTAAAGTCGTAGTAGACTGTGTTAACGGCGCCGGAGTTTATGTAATTCCCAATCTTCTAAAAGATTTTGGTTGTGAAGTAATAGAGATGAATTGCGAGCGAACAGGCATTTTCCCCCGCCTTCCTGAACCTTTGCCTGAAAATTTAACAGAAACAATGAAAGCAGTCGCATTTAACAAAGCTGATCTTGGTATTGTAGTTGATCCGGATGTTGACAGGTTAGTGCTTATTACGAATGAGGGGAAACCTTTCGGGGAAGAAAACACAATTACGCAAGCCGTAAAATTCATTTTGTCTAAGCAGAAAGGAAATGTAGCTGTCAATTTATCGACAACGAGAGCTGTAGAAGATGTAGCAGCGGAGTATGGCCAAAAGGTATTCAGGTCGCCTGTAGGAGAAGCAAATGTCGTAAAAAAAATGAAGGAAGTCGATGCAGTAATAGGCGGGGAAGGAAGCGGCGGAGTGATTTATCCCGCATTGCATTATGGTCGTGATGCGCTAGTCGGTATTGCAATTACGCTTCAGCACTTAACAGAATTCGGCGGGACAATTTCTGATTTAAAAAAATCTTTGCCTTCCTATTTTATTGCAAAGAAAAAGATTGATTTGGGTAATTCACAACCGGATGAAATAATCAGGCATCTTTTAGAAAAGTACCGGGATGAAAAGATAAATAACGAAGACGGATTAAAGATTGATTTTGACGATCATTGGGTACATTTTAGAAAATCAAACACCGAACCTATAATAAGAATAATAACAGAAGCAAAGACACAGGATTCTGCAGAAAAATATTCACAAAGATATTTTGATGAAATTAAAAAAATGTTTTGAAGATTGAGTGTCACAAACCTGCGTTAAAATAATTTGCTTCTTTTTTGGATATAGCTAAAAAGCGCTTTGTCAAACGGCATAGAAGTTTCAATAAGGTTGTAGTCAATATTTGAATTTAGACATTCCGTTTTAATCTTGTTTAGAAAGCTTTCCATTGATTCCCGGTAAGCTTTTTGAATTTGATAAGGTTGGGTAGTAATTTCATCTTCGGTCTCTAAATCCTTAAATACTGCATCATTTCCAAATGCAAAACTTCTTTCAAGCGGGTCAAGAATCTGAAAGACTATAACTTCATTTTTTTGGTAGCGGAAATGTTTCAGAGCTTTTAGAATTGAGTTTATATCATCAAAAAAATCAGAAAAAATTATGACTAAGCCTCTCCTCTTAATTTTTTCTGCAATGATGTTTAAGGAAGTAGCCGTGTTGGTTTTATTAGACGGAGTTAAAGAGCTAAGACTTTTCAACATTTCTTGAAGATAAGCTCTGCTGGTTTTGGGAGGGAAATATTTGTCAATTGTTTCGGAGTAAAGCGACAAACCTACAGCATCCTGCTGTTTTATCATCAGATAGCTTAAACCCGCAACCAAAGTTATTGCATATTCTAACTTTGATATATTTGTTCCGGAAGAATAACCCATCGACTTACTTGAGTCTAACAGGATATAACTTTTTAAGTTAGTTTCTTCTTCATATTGTTTGATAAAAAACCTTTCGGTTTTCCCATAGGCTTTCCAATCTATATCCTTAACCGAATCGCCCTGCATATAAGGTCTATGCTGAGTAAACTCAACACTGAAGCCATGGTATGGGCTTTTATGAAGTCCAACCATAAAGCCTTCAACTACTAATCTTGCTCGAAGCTCTAATGAATTTAATTTTGAAATGACCGCCGGGTTTAAATATTTCCGGTAATCATTTGAAGATTCTTGCATTATTTGCCAGCCATTTTTTTCCGCTGAAGAATTTCTTCCGGAGTTAGCCCCATATTCTCTAATTCTTCTTTTACGGATGTTGCTAATTCATTATTAGGATATTGCTTCAAAAAAAGGTTAAAGGTCAAAGTTGCATTCTTAAAATCTTTCTGATCATTTGCTTGAATGAATCCGGACAGAAATAAACACTTAGGGGCAATATCACTTTGAGGATATTTATCATAAGCACTTCTAAAGAGTAAAACAGCACGTCGCAACGATTCATCCGGAGTTAAATTTTGATTTGTCGAAGGTATTTTTTTAATCATGAAATTTTGATACAGAGTCGCCATCTTAAATATTGCCTGGGGGGCTAATTGACTTTCGGGATAATGATCTACTAATTTCTCAAAAGATTCTAGTGCCGCATCATAATTTTTTTGTTCAACACTTGCATTGCCCAAATCTAAATAATTCTGATCAGTTTTTTTGCTGCAACCGAATAAAACAAAGGCTAAAATGAGTGCGGATATAATAGAGAGTTTCATACATTTTCTATAATTTTTATTAGAAATATTGGTTCCAAAGTTATCAAATTAGAAATGAAGTAGCAATCAAAGGAATATTAAAAGAATTATTTCTCATGTTACGCAAGATTTGGAGAAATGGAGTAATGGAATAGACAAATTCTCTCCATTATTCCAACATTCCATTACTCCAAAGAGAAATCCAGCGTAATGTGAGTTATTTTATTTTTTTCGAATATTCATTAATTGATTGTTTTTTATTTCAGATTCTTCTGCTAATTTCTTTTTGTAGTTAATTATTTTTTCTTGAAGACTCTTATCGCAAACAGAAAGAATTTGAGCCGCAAGAATACCCGCGTTTTTAGCCTGGTTGATTCCGACAGTTGCTACCGGAACACCTCCAGGCATTTGGACAATTGAAAGAAGCGAATCCATACCGTCAAGAGATTTTGATTTTACAGGTACTCCAATTACAGGCAGAGGCGAATGAGAGGCAGTCATACCTGGCAAATGAGCTGCACCGCCTGCTCCTGCAATTATTACTTTAATTCCTCTCTTGTGAGCAGAGGCTCCGTATTCTGCCATTAAGTTTGGAGTTCTATGCGCAGATACGATTTTTATTTCGTACATAATCTCAAATTCTTCAAGTACAAGAGCGGCTTCATTCATTACCGGAAGATCAGAATCGCTGCCCATGATTATTCCGACTAGGGGGTTATTGTGTTTCATAATTTTCTTCTTCACTTTTATATTATTATTTGTTTTTCAATTTCTTTCACACGCCTTAAAATTGGGTAAAGATTATCGCCTAAAATAGTTATGTGCCCCATTTTTCTACCAACCCGTGATTTCTCTTTTCCATAAATGTGAAGATGGACATTGTCATCCGTAAAGGCTTTGTTATAATTTCGAACAATACCATCTCCGATTCTTTTACCGAGAAGGTTAATCATTACGGCAAACGGTCTCAACATTTCGGTTGAGCCAAGCGGTAAACCCAAAATAGCACGAATATGATTTTCAAACTGCGAGGTCACACAAGCTTCAATTGTATAATGCCCAGAATTATGAGGTCTCGGAGCCATTTCATTTACTAAAATCTTTTCATCTTTTGTAAGAAACATTTCGATTCCAAAAATGCCATAACCGCTTACCGCCTCGACTGCAGAAATTGCGATCTCTTCAGAAAACTTTGCTAGTTTTTTTGAAATCTGCGCCGGTGCAATCACTGTTTTACAAATATGATTTTCCTGAATCGTTTGAACAACCGGATAAGTCTTAATTTCCTTTTTAGTTCTAACAATCATTATTGAAAGCTCCATTGCAAAGTCAACGAACTCTTCCGCATAGACTTCACTGCCACGCGATTCAAGCTTCTTCAAGCCTGAATTAAAAGAATTAATATTTTTCACAAGTGCATTGCCATAACCATCATATCCCATCTTCCGGGACTTCAGAACAAACTTTTTACCAAGTTTAGAAGAAACATCCTTATAAAGATTTTCATAATTATATTTCACAAACTTCGGAACCGGAATTCCATTTCGTTCAAGAGTTTTTTTTTGAATATATTTATCCTGAATTAAAGAGATTGTTTTTGATGATGGGATTACTTTCTTTCCCAGGGTCTCTAGGTAATGCAATTTTTCAGAATCTATAAATTCATTTTCCAAAGTAACTACATCAGACTGCTTTGAAAATTCCTTAAGAATAGCTTCATTATCAACCCATCCAACATACTCTTTTTTTGTCAATTGACCTGCCGGAGAATTTTTTTCTTTCTCTAATATTGCAACATCAAAACCAAGCTTAAAAGCCTGATAAGCCGACATTCGGGCAAGCTGCCCGCCTCCAAGTATTCCAATACATTTTTTAATATTCACTTTAACCTTTGTATTCTTTATTAATAAAAATCCAGTTCAATTCAACTTTCCCAGTCGACCCGGGAAAATCTTTCCCCGTCTGACTTAAGCAAAATCCCGCCTTGTTTGTCTGTCCGTATAACTTTTGATTTATGTCTCTCCAGTCGTTTTAAAACTTCATAAGAAGGATGGCCAAATTTATTTTTAATTCCGACACTTATCAAACTAATTTTTGGTTTCACGCAGCTCAAGAATTCTTCGCTTGAACAAAAATTACTTCCATGATGAGATATTTTTAGGACGTCTGAGTTCAAAAAACTTCCATATGTGTCTGCATAATATTTTTCTCCTTTTGCATCAACATCACCAGTAAATAGGATGCTTGTTTTACCGTATACGATTTTTATTATTCCACTTTTATTATTAGAAGTGGTTTTATTAGCATTAATTCTTGGGCGATCATTTAATATATATATTTTAGAGTTACCAACTGTAAAACATTTTTTCGAATAGTGCTCAAACTGTATTTTTCTGTGAATAAGAAATTGTTGAAACTTAATTTCCTTCTTTAATGCCGAATCGATTTCAGGAATGAACACCTTTTCTATTTTGTTTTTTTCAATAAGAGAAACGATTCCGCCATAATGATCAGCATCAAAGTGAGAGATAAACGCATAATCGATTTTATTGATGTTAAATTGATTCAGCAGCGGGTCGATTATTTTTTCTCCGTTGTCGAAATCAAACGAAGCCATGCCGGCATCTACTAAAGCAGTCTTGCCGTTTGGGAATTGCAGAAGAAAAGAATCCCCCTGCCCTACATCAATAGCATAAACATTAAGAAGGTTCTTAGATAGAATATCTTTATGGTCTAACGAACTATATACAATAATATTTAGAAAAACTAATAACACAAGGATGGTTCTGGAAAAGAAAGTGGAAAACTTATTCATAAAGAGAAAGAAAACGATAAGGAAGAAATAAAAGATAAGAGAATCGAGTAGAGTAAAATTTCTAATCCACAAAAATGAATATTGAAATCTACCAGTTAACTTAACAAATTCAAAAATAAAGGAAGTTGTTAAGTTATTTGCTGCGGCTGACAGAGAGGCAAAAAAGGGTGAAAAGAAAGTTAAGGTTAAGGTAAAAAAGGAAATTCCAACTATTACACCTATTGTTGGAATAACAATTAAGTTAGCGAGCAGTGCGACCACAGATAGTTTACTAAAGTAAACAAGCGTAAACGGAAGAGTTCCTATTTGTGCGGATAATGAAACTGCAAAAAACAACAGAAGGTTTTTAAAGACGTTTGAGTGAATCTTTAAATTCTCTATTTTTTCGTGAAGGTAAGGATAAATCGCTGCTATTGAAAAAACTGCCGCAAAAGATAACTGGAACCCAGGACTAAATAATTCGTTGGGATAAAATAGAAGAATCACCAGAGCAGCCAACGCCAAGGAATTAAAGATGTTTGTGGTTCTATTCGTTAACAAAGTAATTATGAAAGCTATCGACATAATAACAGCTCTTACAACTGATGCCGGCATACCAGTAATAACCATAAACATAATTAATCCGGCTATAGTTAATATTGAACCTATATACTTATTTAGTCTTCCAAATAGGAACATAAAAATTATAGCAATGAAGCCAACATGTAAACCCGAAACAGCAAGTACATGCATTACTCCGGAATTAATAAAATCTACTTTTGCGTTCTGATCTATTTCACTTCTGTCCGCCAATAGCAGCCCTTTAACTAATGCTGCGGTTTGCGGTGCAAACAATGTAGAAATAGTTGTATTAAGATTTTTTCTCATCAAGAAAACTATTGATTTTACTTTATCTTTGTTCTGATTAAGCAAAAAGAAATCCTTAACACTGTAGGAATTTAATACTCCGCTTATGCCTTTGGAATTAAGATAATTGTTATAGTCAAACTCACCGGGATTTCTCCGGTTTCTACCTGTGGAATAATTACCTGTAATTTTAATAAAATTGCCCGGGTTAATTGAAGAATAAATCGAATCAAGCTTACTTTTTGAAATATCGTTCAACCTGCAAAGGATATTAGTTTTTAACTTTGATGAAAAGCTATTAGACCTAAGAGAATCAATACTTAATTCAAATAAAATCCCTTTTCCTTTATTTAGTTCAATATTTGAAATCTTTCCATATGCAGTAATGTCTTTAACGTAATTGATATTTGAAGGAAGAATTTTTTGGGTACTAAGTGAAATAGATTCTACAGCGTTGCCTGCTCCGACGACAGCAATAAAAGAAATAATACTCAATAGATGTTTTCTTTTACTTTGTTTATCAAAAACCACTATTGTAAAAAGTAAAATGAGAGTTATTAAAGCCAGAATCAAATAAGCAGTGAATGTAAATGAAATAAATTTGTTTAAAATTATTCCGGCGATAAAAAGGACAGCCACCTTTATCAATGGATAATCCTTCATCGGCTTATCTCGATAATTGCCTTTTTAATTTGGGAAATGTCTTTTATCGTATTAAATAAATATCTCCCATACTTCCCTGCGCTTATTGTTAATGAAGGATTCAGTGAATGTGTCTTTATAGATAAATCTTCGACATTACCGTGATCGGAACAAATTAATAAAGTAGTATTCGATTGATCTATTTCAGATAAAATTGTAAATAGGAATTCATCCAAAGTCTTCAGAGTGGGCTCAATATTCCCTTCATGTCTACCATGTCCGATGTAATCAGTAAGATAATATTCGAAAAGAGTGAAAGAATTTTGAAACGCAATTTTTAATAGGCGCCTAGCTGCGGTCTCAGATTTAATAACCGGCAGTGTATAGCCTAATTTCTGATTCCATTTTTCGTTTGTAATTTCTGCAGTTAGTGCCTTACCCTTCTTAACATCTGTAGCATGGTTTAGTCTAACTCCGCTAAACCTGCAGCTTAATGAAGTAACGCTAAGTCTTAGTTTACCGGATTTAAGATAATCAAAAAAAGGTTTCGGGTATGCGTTTGCAAAAAAAACTTTTTTGTTTTTCTTTAGAAAGTATTTGAATATATTTTGCTCTTGAATGATAGGTAGGAGAGTAGAATATGGATACGGACCAAAATGTTTCCCAACGATTTTGGGTGCATTGACACCACAGAAGATAGCTGTCTGCCCAGTACCGCTTTGCGGAAAACCTTCAACTCCTAAGCGCGCATCAGCCGGAAAGATAAAGGAGCTGTTTGATTCGATGACCTGGTCTGTAATTGAGGGGGTTTTTCCGAATATTTTAGTAAAGGTTTTAAATGGATACTTAAAAAATGGATTGTTTTGATAATCTTCGTTTCCGATTCCTACTCCGTCTATGAATATCATTAAAACATGGTCCAAGAGATTCACCACTTAATAGTTTTTAAAGAGACAGAAAGCAAAAGCTTAATCTTATTTTGAATCGACAATTAATGTAACGGGTCCATCGTTAATTATTTTCACTGACATCATAGTCTTAAAGATACCGCTCTTGACATTATGCTCGCCTATATTTTCCTTTACTCTCAATATAAATTTTTCATAAAGCTCATTTGCAATTTCCGGTTTTGCTGCCTCTGTAAAGCTCGGGCGATTACCGCGCGATGTATCGCCATATACAGTAAATTGCGAGATAATTAAAGCTTCCCCGTTAATATCTTTCAAGGATAAATTCATTTTATTCTCTTCATCTTCCGAATAATCTTTGAGTAAAAGTGGTTGATCTTTTCGCGAAAATATTCGAAGATTGCAACATTTGTCTGCCACAAATTTAACATCAACAAGAGTATCACTGTTTTTAATTCCCAGTAAAATCACAACTCCCTTCTTAATTTCCTCATGAATATTTATTGAGTCAATATATACTCCTCCTTCAGATACTTTTTGGACAACAGCTCTCAAAGCATCTCTCCTATCATAACCCTGTCAATATTTTGATAATCTTTTATAATTCGAATATTCTTAAAATTATTAGACGATAATAATTCTTCCACCTGGAGAGAGTGGCAATGCCCGATCTCAAAAAATAATTTACCGTTATTTTTAAGATAATTGACTGCCTTTGAAGTAATGGCTCTATAAAAGCTTAAACCATCAGCTTGGTCCGTCAATGCTATTGTAGGCTCGTAGTTTTTTAGTTCGTTATCGAGATTTGCATAATCGTTTATAGTAACGTAGGGAGGATTAGAAACAATTACATCAAAATTATTATCAGCTAATGGAGTGTTAGCTAAAATATCATGTTTAAGAAATTGAATTCTATCAGAAGTATTATTATGTTCTGCATTTTCTCTTGCAATGATTAGGGCATCTTCGCTAATATCAATAGCAACAATCAAAGCCTCCGGGAGAAGCTTCGCTAAGGTAACGGAAATATTTCCGCTGCCTGTACCTATATCTAATATCTTAACAAATTTCTTTTCTCGATATTCATTTATAACTGTCTCAACCAGCAATTCCGTTTCGGGGCGAGGAATTAGAACTGCGGGAGTAACTCTAAACTCTAAACCATAAAACTCCACCGAGCCGGTTATATATTGAAGAGGTTCAAAATTACATCTTCGTTTTAATAATTCTCTGTATAAAATTACCTCATTTTCTTTTAGCGGTCTATCGTATGAAAGATAAAGCTGAAGCCGTTTGCATTTTAGAATGTGGGCTAATAATAATTCCGCATTAATTCTTGGGGAATCAATTCCTTTTTTTTTCAAGTATTCTGTGGAAAGATTTATTGAGTCTAAAACTGTAAGCATAAAGATAGAAGATTAAAATTCTAAATAATGTTCCTGGTTCTTTTGATTGAATTATCCTTAAAAAATTTCTCAAGTTTTTCCGTAACTTCATCTACCGTTGCAGAAGCGAGACAATCTTCCGCTAATAACTTTGATTTTTCAAAAGAAATACTCCTCAAAATTCTCTTTGCATAAGGAATAGTAGCCGGTGCAAGGCTTAAACTAGTTAGACCAATTCCGACAAGCAAAGGAATTGCAAGCGTATCTGCAGCCATTTCTCCGCAGATGCTTAGTGGTTTCTTAGCTTTCTTGGCTTCTTTAACAATATGACTTAGCGTTCGTATTACCGCAGGATGAAATTCCTGGTATAAATCGGAAACTAAATCATTACCCCGGTCAACAGCGATTAAATATTGGATTAAATCGTTTGTTCCAATGCTTAAGAAATCAACATAGCCGGCAAGCTCAAAAGTTAATAATGCGGCTGAAGGCACTTCAATCATTATACCAATTTTAAGTCCTTTATCAAAGTATATTTTCTCATCTCTGAGTTCGTTCTTGCATTCATGAATTATTTCCAACGAACGTTTTATTTCCAAAACAGTTGAAATCATCGGCAGCATAAATAAAATATTATTATTTTTACTTCCTTTTAGAACAGCGCGTATTTGAGTCTTAAACATTTTCTGGTTCTCCAGCAAAAGTCTTATTCCACGTAGTCCAAGAAACGGATTCGGCTCGTCAAAATCTAAAAACTTAAATTTATCTCCGCCAATGTCAAAAGCTCTAATAACTAAAGGTTTCGGATAAATTCTTGTTGATAAGTTCAAATAAATTTTTGCCTGTTCATCCTCGCCGGGCAGCTCTCCAAGCTCTTCGATTATTTGTTCAGTTCTGTAAAGTCCAATACCTTTAGCATCGTTGGTAATTACCAAATCAATTTCTCCGGTTACATCAACATTTGCCAGTAAAGTTATTTCTTTACCGTCAATAGTTTTGGCAGGCTGGTCTTTCAATTCGGCAAGGCTTTTTTGAAGTTCCACCAACTTTTCAATTTTTTCTTTGAAGAAATCTATTTGCTCTTTACTCGGATTAACTAGAACGTAACCATGGAAGCCGTCAACAATTATTGTATCGCCGTCTGCAATATGTTTGGTTGCATTGTGAGTGCCCACAACCGCGGGAATATTTAATGAACGAGAAATAATTGCCGCATGTGAAGTTAACCCGCCGTGATCGGTGACAAAGCCTTTTGCATTAGAGCGCGAGAGCAAAATTGTATCCGCAGGAGTAAGGCTATCGCTTACGACAATCATATCATTCTTAATTTTTGACTCCCATCTTTTCTTCTGAAGATTTCTGATGATACGATTTTTTATATCTTCAATATCCCCTGCTCTTTCCTTCATATAAGTTTCATAGGAATGCATCATGAGTGATTGGTATTTTGAGATTTCATCATTTACAATAAATTCCGGTTGTTTTTTTTCTGTTTCAATCCTGTCGTTAATATTTTTAAGAAGAATAGGGTCATCGAGAATCATAACCTGGGCTTCAAAAATGGCAGCGCGTTTCTCTTCCATTTTTTCTTTTGCAATCGCAAAGATTTTCTTTAGCTCCTTTTTTGATTTAGCCAGAGCATCAATCAAATTTTGCTTTGCTTCCTCAACGTCTGTTATTTCGCTTTCATTTATTACGAGTTTTTCTTTTGTAAACAGATAGGCTTGAGCTATAACAATTCCCGGCGCAGCAGCAATGCCGGTAATTTTATTTTCAGCATCCTTAAATATTTGACTAAATTTTTTCACAACTCATCAAATCCTCTCTTGAAATAGTCTATTATTTCTTCAGACGCCTGTTTCTCATCATCGCCGTCAAAAGTAAGGACAAGCTCTGAACCCATTTCTGCAGCAAGCGTCATAACTCCGATAATGCTTTTTGCATTAATATTTAATCCGTCTTTGGAGATATAAAATTCACATTTAAACTTTGCAGCCATTTTAACAATAGTAGCTGCCGGACGCGTATGCAGTCCTGCTTTGTTTACAATTTTCACCGTCTGTTCAATCATTATTTGCTTCTTTTAATAAGTGAGTTAGCAAGCCAAGTAAAAAATTCCCTGTCAGTATTATTTTGTAAAACTTGTACTGACATCAAGGCTTTATCTGTATATCGTTTTATTTCTGTTTTAGCATCATCGAGCACTCCGAGTTTTTTATACAATTCTCTGTATACCAAAATTTCATCTAGTTTAATCCCTTTTCGGTCTATAACTCTTTGAAGTTTTATTCTATCTTCACCTTTTGCAACTTCAGAGGCTTTAAGTAAAAGAAATGTTTTTTTTCCTTCCACCAGATCTCCGCCAACAAATTTGCCGAATTCCTTTTCATCTCCAATAATGTCAAGCAAATCATCCTGGATTTGAAAAGCAATGCCGATGTTTTTACCAAAATTTGCTAGTGCTTGAATATCTTTTGGTGAGCCACCTCCAAGTATAGCACCAATTTTACAGCACATTTCAGCCATTGCGGCAGTTTTCTTTTTAATCATCAAGATATAATCATTAATCGAAATATTTCTTTTCGATTCAAAATCTTTATCCATACTTTGGCCTTCACAAACTTCCACTAATCCCTTTGTGAATGCCTCTAGTACGGGTTTTGCGTTATCTTTACAGTCTTTCAATAGATTTTCATAAGCAACGGAGAGTAAACTATCTCCAACGAGAATAGCGGTGTTCACGTCATATTTTTTGTGTAGCGTTAGTTTTCCTCTTCGCTTATCAGCATTATCCATAATGTCGTCATGAACCAAGGTAAAATTATGCAGAAGCTCTACCGCAACGGCTGCGTTGTAAACAGAGGATAATTTACCTCCCACTGCTTTAGTAGAAAACAAAACAAGTAATGGTCTAAGTCTTTTCCCTCCACCTCTTAAAATATAAGAACCAGGTAGATAAAGAGAAGCCGGTTTTCTATCTTGTAATAATTGTTCAAGCTTCTTCTCAACTTTTATTCTTTCACGTTCATAAAGAAAGTAAAATTTATCTTTTTTATCCCCGATCAATTCAGTTTATCCTTTCTGATTAATTTATTGTTTTGTAATTCAGCAAGGGATGATGAGCCGGTAAGGAATAAAATTTTCCTGACAATTTCAAACCATTCTCTTACAAGCGACATTACACCCTCAACGCCGTTCTTATCTAATTGAATTAAAACGGTTCTTGCTGATGCAGTAATTTCAGCGCCAAGTGCAAATGCTTTTGCCATATCAATTGCATTGTTTATTCCTCCGGAGCCAATCAGATAAAAATCAAACTCATTCTTAAGTTTAGAAATTTTTCTGAGGCAATATGAAGTCGGCAATCCCCAATCCCAAAAATAATTAGATTCTTCTTTATTACGAAGAATTTCCACACCTGCCCAGCTTGTGCCGCCTGCACCGGCAACATCAATTCCTTTCACACCGGTTTGAAGTATTTTCTTAGCAGCTTCTTTTGAAATTCCCGCACCAACCTCTTTAACCACAACCGGTATATCTAAAGATTCAACTAATTTTCCAAGTGACTTAAGAAGACCGGTAAAATTTGGTTCTCCTTTTTTTTGCATCAATTCCTGAAGAGAATTTAAATGTACTACCATTGCATCGGCATTAATTAATTCAGCCAATATTTGTACAGGCTTAAATGATTTGAAAAGTACCAACTGCGAAGCGCCTATATTTCCAAGAATCGGAATATGCGGCGCATTCTTTCTAATAATTTTATAAGAATTATGAAACGAGGTTGATTCAAGAGCCTGCCGCTGGCTACCAACACCAAGCGGAATATTTAATTCATTAGCTGCAATTGCCAGCTTAGCATTAATATTTTCAGATTCCTCAGTTCCGCCGGTCATGCATGAAATTAAAAACGGATAATTTATTTTCTTTCCTAAAAAATCAGTTTTAAAGGAGATTTTATTTAGGTTCACTTCAGTTATGGCATAATGCTTAAAATCATAATTATCAAAGCCATTTCTTTTTTCTTTATAAGAAACATCGCCGGTAAGGCATAATTGAAGATGCTCTTTTTTCCGTTGAGAAATGGAATTTGAATCGTTTGCCATAAAAATGATTTACCGCTAACAATATTGTTAAAATTTTTGATGCCAAGATATTAAATTTTAGAACAATATTCTCATTCAAGCGGGCTAAAGCACTAAGCGAGTTTTCACCTTTTAGTTCAATTACTCAAGTTGACCGCAAGTTTTTATTTAGGTATTAAAAACCGTTGAAACGGTTAATAAATAAGGTTTTATGTTAAGCAACCCACGACTTGAGGGGCTGTGTGAAAATTCAGAAGTGATGAATAAATATTCTAATTATGGTTTTAAAATATGACTACATTAATATGTTTTTTTATTGCCCCGACATTTATGTCGGGGTGAAATGAACTCCAATAAATACTGGGCTTCAGCCCCATTTGTGCTATTTATGTGGCTAAAGCCATAATTATCTTTTTTACACTAATCCCCGCCATAAACCTGCCTGACCGGTAGGCAGGTGGCGGGGCAATTGATGAATAAATTTTAAGTAATAAAAATTAAAATGGCTTATACAAAAATATTAATATTTATTCTTTGAAAACTAATTTTCACACAGGCTCTAGAAGAGGTGGACATCAAAGGAAATTCTTATTGCAAAAAATGCGCTTCAAAAGTGGAGGGGTATAAATCCCTTTATTTTTGATATTATAAAGTCGTCAAAGACCAAATTCAAGTTTTAAGACTTTAAACATTTTAATAACGTAATCTAAATCTTCTTTTGAATGAGCCGCAGAAATTTGAATCCTTATTCTTGCGGTTTCCTTGGGAACTACAGGGTAGAAAAATCCAATTACATAAATATTCTTTTCAAGCATACGGGCCGCTACATTTTGTGCAAGCACCGCATCTCCGAGCATGATAGGAACAATTGGGTGTACACCCGGTTTAACCTTGAGCCCGGCTTTTGTGATTTCGTCTCTAAAATATTTTGTATTATCTTCAAGTTTGTCGCGTAAATCAGTTGATGATTTTAATATATCAAGAACCTTTAACGAAGCGGAAATGATACTCGGGGCAACAGTGTTTGAAAACAAATATGGTCTTGAACGCTGACGAAGCAAGTCAATGATCTCTTTTCTTCCGCTTGTATAACCGCCGCTGGCACCTCCCAAAGCTTTTCCAAGCGTACCGGTAATTATATCTATCCGTCCCATTACCTTGTTATATTCGTGAGTTCCTCTTCCGGTTTTACCCATAAAGCCAACTGCATGTGAATCGTCAACCATAACAAGCGCGCCGTATTTATCGGCAAGGTTACAAATGTTTTCTAAGTTGGCAATACTTCCGTCCATCGAAAAAACACCGTCGGTAGCAATTAATTTTATCTTATTTAAAGAAGCTTCCTTCAGTTTATCTTCAAGGTCATTCATATCATTATTCTTATAACGAAAGCGATTTGCTTTGCAGAGCCTAATGCCATCTATAATACTGGCGTGATTTAGTTCATCGCTTATAACAGCGTCTTCCTCCGAAAGGATCGTTTCGAATAAACCCCCGTTTGCATCAAAACATGAAGAATAAAGGATCGTATCTTCTGTTCCGAGAAATTCCGAAATCTTATATTCTAACTCTTTATGAATTTCTTGAGTGCCACAAATGAATCGAACAGAAGAAAGTCCGTATCCCCAGGTATCATAACTTGCCCTTGCCGCTTGAATAACTTCAGGATTATCTGCTAAACCAAGATAATTGTTTGCACACATATTTAAAACTTTTTGTCCTTTTACCTGTATGTAAGCGCTTTGAGGGCCTCCTATTATTCTTTCATTTTTATAAAGCCCTTCGTCTTGAATGTGTTGAAGAATGGTGCTGTAATGATTTTTTATATTCTCGTTCATTGAATTCCTCTTTATTACATTATTTAGTTATTCTTTTATCCAGTCTAAAACTATTTTCCCGGAATTTCCGGATTTCATCAATTCAAATCCTTCGATGTAAGATTCGTAAGGAAAACGATGAGTTATTATAGGAGTTATATCTAATCCACTTTGGATCATTGTTGTCATCTTATACCAGGTCTCAAACATTTCTCGTCCATAAATTCCTTTAAGAGTAAGACCATTAAATACAACGGTGTTCCAATCGATAGCTGCGCTTTCCGGTAAAATTCCTAAGAGTGCAATTTTCCCGCCGTGGCACATTACCGTAAGCATGCTTTTAAGTGCAGCAGGACTTCCGGACATTTCTAATCCCACATCAAATCCTTCTTTCATATCAAGTTCGTTCATTACATCGTTAAGATTTTCTTTAGCAACATTTACAGCACGGGTAACGCCCATTTTTTTTGCAAGTTCAAGCCGGTATGGGTTTATGTCTGTAATTACGACATAACGCGCACCAGCATGTTTTACTATAGCGGCAGCCATTATTCCGATTGGTCCGGCGCCGGTAATTAAAACATCTTCGCCCAGAACATCAAAAGAAAGGGCAGTATGAGTTGCATTTCCAAAGGGATCAAAAGTTGATAAAATTTCTTTTGGAATATTCGGATCGCACTGCCAAATATTTGAAACCGGGATGCATAGATATTCCGCAAATGCACCGGGGCGATTTACTCCAACACCCATTGCATTTTTACAAAGATGCCTTCTGCCGGCTCTGCAGTTTCTACAATGCCCGCATACAATGTGTCCTTCTCCGCTGACTAATTCACCAACTTTTAGATCATGAACGTTGCTTCCGATAGCTTCAACAGTTCCAACATATTCGTGTCCTGTGACCATCGGTACTGGTATAGTTTTTTGAGCCCATTCGTCCCAATTGTAGATATGAATATCTGTTCCGCAAATTGATGTTTTGTGAATTTTAATTAAGACATCGTTTATACCAACTTCAGGTATAGCAACTTCGTCAAGCCATAAACCCGGTTTTGAATATTTTTTTACAAGCGCTTTCATTGTTTTCATTTTGAATTCCTTTTTGAAAAACGAATTTGAAGATTTATTGTATTTCAAAATTATAGATTCAGCCAATAAACACCAAACGAAGATATGCCTACCAATCGGTGGGAGTATTGTCTTTTAGCACAGGATTTGGCAAAAAAATTAGATTATAGAAAAAAGAGCAAACTCGATATTTGAAGATTCCTTATACTTTTTAATTTTATCCGCAAACCATCCTTCATCAATGTTGTTAACTCCGGCAGTAGACCTTAACCATTTTAATTCTTTGTCATAATTTGAAAAATCTGAGAAGGTTAATTTTAGTCCGTCGGAAACGAACGACTGGGCAACTTTTGCAGTGGAAAATTTTATCGGATCATCCGCAATATATTTATTTACCAGCAAGCTCTTTAACGTGTCTTCGTAAAACTCCTTGGCAAACCCAAGTTTTAATGCAACATCGCGAATAATTTGCTTTTCCGGTTCAGTTAATTGATTATCTTTTTTAGCTACGATCAGTAGCCCCTTTAAGTAATTGCTCTTGTCTTGAAGTGTAAGCTCCATTCCAACTCCACAAAAAATTTGAGTGTTAAACTACAAAAAATTAATTAAGAGAAAAATTCTAAAAACTCGTCTGGAATGCCAAAATATCCCCAATGTGTTTACAAACAATAATTTCCAAAGCTTAGTCGAAGAAGAAAAAACTTGAAAACTTTTTAAGTAACCCAGTTTTAATAATTTCCGCGCAATCTTCATCGTTTTGAAGCCCTGTATTAATAATAAGATGATATAAAAGAGGATCTGAGATGTCTTTATGAAAATAATTTCGCAAATACTCTTTCCTATCAGCATCTTCTCGCTTTATAAAATCTAAAGCATCTTTTTTATCGAGGTTGAATAACTGCTGAATATGTGAGATACGGGCTTCAATAGGAGCTACTAAACGGATATGATAAGCATTTGACAAATTTGATGTAATAATGTTGGCGCCTCTGCCAATTATAATTACATTGCCAATCCGTCCAAGTTCAAATATTGTCTTTGTTGTTTTATGGGCTAGAGACCAAACACCCGGTTGTCCTGCAAGCAATTCATTTAAAATCGAATTCATGCTCGGGTATTTTTTCTCTTCCATTAACTTAGAAAGGGTTTCGGGGAGATGATGATCTTGCAGAACTTTTTCAATTAAGTTTTTGTCGAATACCGCCCAATGAGCCTTATTGTTTAATTTTTGAAAAATATCGATCAATAATTCCGAAATCTTATCTGCTCTTGCTCCGGTTTCCCGCGAAATAGTAATACAAGGTCCGATAGGTTCTTTTGGTTGCCTCGAATCCTTTAAAGCAGAATGCGACTCAATATACAATTTTGCTTTTTCAAATGATCCTATTGTCATTTCATCTCTCCCAAAAAAATTTGTTAGAAAAGGAAAAAGTTCGTTTTGCAAATCTTTCCGGATAAATCTTGCACAGGATTAGCGCTAATAAAATTTTATTCTAGAAATAACATCTATTCAAATGTCGATAATAATTTGATTAATTGAAAGTGCATTTGTTTTCTATTTCATAAGTACATTCTATTATTGAGATTATTTCTCTTAAAAATTTATCGTAAATTAATAGTATTATTTTTTTGAAGTTAATTTTTTTAACTCCAAGATAAAATATTTTTTCAAAGAAATTTTAATGGAGAAAAATTTATGGACTATAGAATCGAAACCGACAGTATGGGAGAAATAAAAGTGCCTACAAGTAAATATTACGGCGCTCAAACTGCCAGATCTTTGATGAACTTTAAAATTGGTGGAGAAAAATTTCCGCGCGAATTGATAAGAGCGCTTGGTATTCTTAAAAAAGCTGCTGCTTTAACAAATAGAGAGCTTGGTATTTTAACGGTAGAGAAAGCAGACCTTATAGTTAAAGCTGCCGATGAGGTTATCGAAGGAAAGCTTGACGACCATTTTCCTCTGGTTGTCTGGCAGACGGGAAGCGGCACTCAGACAAACATGAATGCCAATGAGGTTATTTCTAACCGGGCGATTCAACTTTCAGGCGGACAAATGGGAAGTAAAAAACCCATTCACCCGAATGACGATGTAAACAAAGCTCAGTCTTCTAACGATACTTTCCCTACCGCCATGCATATTGCCGCTGTTGAAGAGATTCATAGAAGACTTATTCCCATGGTTACTAAGCTTCGCGATGCGCTTGCAAAAAAATCTTTTGAGTTTAAAGATATTATTAAAATCGGTAGAACACATTTAATGGATGCAACTCCTCTTACGCTTGGACAGGAATTTTCCGGCTATGCGCAGCAATTAACAAACGGACTTGAAAGGATTAACACATCCCTTCCGCATCTTTATGAATTGGCTTTAGGCGGAACAGCGGTAGGAACCGGCTTAAATACTCATCCTGAATTTGCCGTAAAAGCTGCCGCTAAAATTGCTGAGTTAACCGGAAGTCCCTTTGTCTCGGCTCGCAATAAATTCGAAGCGCTTGCAACACACGATGCGCTTGTCGAAACAAGCGGTGTACTTAAAACATTAGCAGCATCTTTAATGAAAATTGCGAATGATATTAGATGGCTTGGCTCCGGTCCCCGCTGTGGTATTGGGGAATTATCCCTTCCGGAAAATGAACCCGGGAGTTCAATTATGCCTGGAAAAGTTAATCCCACACAGAGCGAAGCAATGACGATGGTTTGTGTCCAAGTTTTTGGTAATGATGCAACTGTAACTTTCGCCGGCGCAAGCGGAAATTTTGAACTTAATGTGTTTAAGCCAGTAATTATTTTTAATGTGCTTCAATCCATTCGCCTTCTTGCAGATGCCTGTGAAAGTTTTACCGACAATTGCGTTGTAGGAATTCAAGCGAATGAAATAAATATTAAAAAGCATTTGGAAAATTCTTTAATGCTTGTAACGGCGCTTAATCCCCATATCGGGTATGATAATGCTGCAAAAGTTGCAAAGAAAGCTCATAAAGAAAATAAAACATTGCGAGAAGTTGCAATTGAACTTGAACTATTAACAGGTGAAAAGTTTGATGAAGTTGTTCGTCCGGAAAAAATGACCGGCCCAAAGGCTTAAGTTCTGATATAAATAAGATAAATCGAGATGACATCCTTTTCTAAAAGATGTCATCTCTTCATTATAAGCTTTACGCTTTCATCCTTGTGCCTTGTTCTTCATGAATGAAAAGCCAACTGCATATCTTTCCAATATTTATTTCTTCAAAATAATTCCAGTATTCTTTTGTACGGACATGCATAGAGCTTGTCTCAGTGGCGGGAATTTTTTCTGCCTCGTCTATCAACTCTGAAATTCTTGTCTGCCATTTGCTCATGTTAATTGGACGCAAATCAACCCACCCTTCGTTAGACCATTTTTCAATATTCTCTTTAGAAATATCAAGTACGTTCTCTCCGCGAAATGCAGGTATTTTTATTGTGTTTCCTCTTAACAAAGACTCTCCGTCCGGCAAAAGCACCGGTATACCGATTGAAATTATTTCACTTCTTAGCTTAGAATTTTCTGTGATAATTTCAAAACATTTTTCGGATAGCTCTTTCGAAGACAAGCTTAAAACATCTTTCATAGTTTTATTGAATAAACTTATTAGATGAATTTCGTACAGCAGCTTTGAAAGCCTCGGCGGTCCCAGCAATTCAAAAGCTACACTGCTTACATGATTTTCTTTTTCAAGCTGATTAAGTTTTTTAACTGCCATGTGTTGTAAATATCCCGCACGGTAGGTCGGCTCCATTGTTGCATGGTCTAATGAGCTGACGATATCATGCCCGGTGTTGCCGCCCTTAATTTCGTAGATAACAACGTCGGCAATTTCTTCGGGTGTAACAAATTCCATCTGTTTTTGTGCTGAAATGGTTTCAAATTCGCCCTTAGAAAAGATTCCATTCTCGCCGGTGTCGATAAAAACAGATTTTAAGGTTTCTCCTGTTGTCCTGTATTGTTTATCCGAAAAGAGAACAAATTTATCTTTAAGAGGAACAGCTTCTGTAACAGGTACATCTACCAGCTCTATAGCTTGGCCTCTTTTTTTAATTTCACCGTATTCTATCTTTTTCCATGCAATAGCTGCGGTTGGTTTTATTTCTTTTGTGATAGGTCCATCGGGAGTTCTTGCCATCAAAAAGAGTAAAAGCGTATGAGCGCCGGCAATTGAAGATTTGCTTAACAAAACGCGTGAAGGCTTTTCTTCGCTGTGGGTATAAGGAATGTTAAGTCCCATTCCTCCGGTTCCGCTTGTGCCGATCTTAACATAAATTTCGGATTTAACCCGGCTCATACTGGAATATAAAATTTGAACATGCCGGATTAGCTGAGGGATATAAAGAGTGCAAAGAAGTTTTTCTGTTTCTGTTACCAGGTCATCATAACCGGCATTGGTTTTTATTGCTTTGAAGATGCTGCGATAAGTTGTATAAACATCCTGGTAAGCAATTGCCGTTGCAGTATTGATGCAGTCAACAACAATATCCGGCTTGTAGAGAGTAAGAAGGTTATAAAGTGCTGAATTTTTCAGAATCTCTTCTGAAAGTTCATCCATAGTATCCTGCATCAAAATTTTTCGTTTCTCTTTGTCTGAAAGGATGGAAAGCCTATTCAAATCCTTAAACTCATTGCGTACAAAAATATCTCCTCCCCAAGGAATAAAATAGTTTTGCCCTTTCTCAGGAAATTCTTGACTTAATTTTGAAACTGCTTCTTCCGCTTCGGATAATTTTAATGATGTAATAATAATTTGCTTGGGCATTTGTTCGACTAATTTTCTTGCAACTGCGTTGCCTACTAAGCCCCAACCTCCGAGGACGAGTACCGTTTTGTTTTGGATATTCATAAAAAACCCTATTCTATTTATTTAATAATGGTCAAAATTAAAGCTTAAACAAACGCAATGCAATTGAAAATATAGATTTATTTGTCCGTCAATTTGACCGCAATTTTACTTTTTACAACCGTTAAGCGAAAGTGGTTTGATAATTTTTACATAATGAATTATTTATGCAATGTAAAATTTGACTAATAATTTAACATTTTAATAAAGGAATATTTTTTTGGCGACAGATAAAAATGTTACACTTGCGGCAGAGTATTTTGATAAAGCAGTCAAATCTCAAGTTAAGGGAAAGATTGAAACAGCTATTGAAAATTACAGAGCATCAATCGAAATCTTTCCTACTGCAGAAACGCATGTTTATTTAGGAATTGCTTATAGCCTTCAAGGTTGTTTTGATGAAGCAATTTCCGAATGTAAAATTGCAATCAGCCTAAAATCAGATTTTGGAATGCCATACAATAATATCGGTGATTATTTAATTAGTCTCGGTAAACCTGATGAAGCAATTTCGTGGCTTGAAAAAGCGTTAACATTTAGGGATTGCAGTTTGAATTATCAAACATACTTTAACCTTGGAAAGGTTTATGAGAAAAAGTGGGATTTTCTTAGAGCACTTCGTTTTTACAACAATTCGCTTGACTTTTATCCTGATTTCGATGAAGCTCAAAATGCGATAATTAGAATTTCCGCATTAATGAATTAAGGGCATCTCAAAAACCACATTTTTGCTCCCGGAGTTTTATAAAACGTCCCATCTGGATTTTTAATAATCAATATTTAATCCTCTTTTTTATTGAAAGCTTCTATTAGCACCTTGCAAAAAAATCTATTCAAAGTTTTACTTATTTGAACGAGACTGTGTCAATTTTGTCACACTTTTTTTTCTGCAATATTTAGGTAAGTTTTATAGGCTTGGTGGAGGCTTGTTTTAGGCTTGTCAGAAGCCTGGTAGAAATTGGGAAAATTTAGTCAAAAAACAGAGGGAAAAAAGACTAAAGTGTGACAAAAATGGTCGACGGTGGGAAATAGAATGTGGAATATGGAATATGGGGGATGGAATATGGAATATGGGAAGTGGGACATTTCTCTCCGAATGTTCGATAGATTGATAGCAAATTAAATTCTTCAAGAAATATTATTGTAATGTAGTTTAACTTTGAAAGTATTAAATTTGTTTTTAAAAATATGGAACTGATAGAAATTATATGAAAGTAACAGAACATCTTTCTAAGGCAAAAGAACCCTTAATCAGCTTTGAGTTAATTCCGCCAAAACGAGGTGGGGATATAAAAAGTTTACTCTCGGTTTTGGACGATATAACAAAATTCAATCCCCCATTTATAGATATAACAAGTCACTCGGCTGAAGTTTATTATGAAGAGACTCCGCACGGTATCGAAAAAAAAATTAAGAGGAAAAGGCCCGGCACGCTGGGCATTTGCGCACTTATCCAGAATAAATATAATATTGACGCAGTGCCACATATTCTAACTCAGGGATTTACCCGCGAGGAAACGGAAGATTTTTTAATCGAGTTAAGATATTTAGGAATTGACAATGTGCTCGCCATTCGCGGCGATGACAACGGTTATCAAAAGCCAATACCTGAAGGGAAAAGCGCTAATAAACATGCCGTTGATTTAGTAGCACAAATTGTTTCAATGAATCGCGGCAAATATTTGGAAGAGAATCTTTTGGATGCAAAACCTTCTGATTTTTGTGTTGGGGTAGGCGGCTACCCGGAGAAGCATTACGAAGCTCCAAACTTAATTACCGATATAAAATTTGCTAAAGCAAAAGTAGATGCCGGCGCGGATTATATAGTGACTCAAATGTTCTACGATAACAAAGCTTATTTTAATTATGTTGAACTGTCCCGGAAAGAAGGCGTAAATGTACCGATAATTCCCGGGCTAAAGATTTTAACTAATAAAACCCATCTGATTAACGTTCCTAAGAATTTTTATATTAATCTTCCTTCTGAGTTAGTTGACGAAGTTTATGCCGCAAAGAATGAGCATGTAATGGACATTGGTGTTGAGTGGGCGGCTAAGCAAGTTGAAGAGCTTTTTAATAAAGGAGTTTTAAGCATTCATTTTTATATAATGCAAAATTCCGGACCAGTAAAAAAAATGATGGATAGATTAAAGCTTCATAAAAAAATATATTAAAAAAGAAATAGCCTTTTGAAATGAAAACAATAAAACCACCGAGACTAAAAAAAATTAAATGGGGAGTTGCAGGCTGCGGAAGATATACTGAATTTTCTTTTATACCGACGCTTCATCTTTTGAGAAGAAGTACTCTGGATTCTGTTTTTAGCAACAATCGCGAAAGAGCAAAATTTATTTCGGAAAAATTCGGGGCTCCGAATTATTTCAATAACTATGAAGAGTTCTTGCATTCCGACATAGATGCTGTTTATATCGGCAGCGCGAATAATCATCATTACGAAGAAGTAATAAAGGCTGCGGAAGCCGGGAAAAATATTTTATGCGAAAAACCTTTGGCGCTTACTTCTGCCCAGGCGGAAAAAATGGTGAATGTTTGCAAGCGGCATAATGTTCTTTTGTCGGTTAATTATCCTCTGCGTTTTCATCCTTCAATTTTAAAAGCAAAGGAGTTGTTGGATAATCAACTTTTGGGAAAGCTTATTTCAATAAATGTTTCATATAATTTTGATTTACCACCGGATACAAATTTCAGATTTAAAAAAGAAGAGAGCGGAGGCGGTGCTTTAAGAGATGTAGGAACACATATGATAGATTTACTCCGGTTTTTCGGTGGAGAAATTGCCGAGATTAACGGAGTGATGGACAATATAATTTATGGTAGTGAAGTTGAAGATTTCGCCGCCGCAATTTGTAATTATAAAGAAGGCGGCTACGGTTATTTCAATGTTTCTTTCAACAGCAAGAAGGGAATTAACCGGATTGAAATATTGGGGCATAAAGGTGCGATTAGCATTGATCATTTAATAGCTGCAAAGAACGCCACTTCAAAATTAAATATTCTGCTTGAAGGTGAGGCTAGGAAATCATTTAGGAAAAGAGCAAATAAACTTTTTAATTTGCTAAAGTCAGTTCAAACATCCTTCTTAAATAATGAAGAACCTCTTGTTACGGGCTATGATGGCTTCGTTAATATGAAAATAATGGAAGAGCTTGAAAAGAAATGTCGCCGTTAAAAGAATTAGTTGAAATCTGCCACCGGGTTTATGAAAAGGGCTTTGTTGCTGCTTATGACGGGAATTTATCTGTAAAGATTTCAAATAATAAATATTTAATAACCCGCTCCGGAGTTTGTAAAGGAGAAGTTTCCGAAGATGATATTTTGGAAATTGATCCCAGCGGAAAAATATTAAACGGAAAAGGAAAAATTACTACCGAAGCGAAAATTCATTTGTTTGCTTATTCAAAAAGAAAAAACATTAATGCAGTTGTTCATTGCCATCCGGTTTATGCAACGGGATTTGCGACATTTGGCGAAGGCTTTACAAAATATATTTTTCCCGAAGTAATTTTAACACTTGGAAAAGTACCTCTTTGCGATTATGGAACGCCATCGACAGAGGAATTGACACAGAGTATGGAACCATATATAAAGGATTCATGGGCTCTGCTTTTGAAGAATCACGGAGCAGTTACTTTTGGAAATACTTTGAAAGATGCATACTTCAAAATGGAAAAGTTAGAACAATCGGCAAAGATTCTTTTTGTTGCGAGAATGCTCGGCGGGGAAAAAGAAATTCCGGCAGAAAAGGTTATTGAACTTTTGGGAATTGCTAAAACCGTTTATGGAATTGAAAAATAATAATTAAAATTAAAAGTAGAATAAAAAACAGGATATAAATTTTAATGATGGAAAATTCTAAAATAAAAGTTGCATTACTACTGGGCGGTACATCGCCGGAAAGAGAAGTTTCTAAATCATCGAGTTTGTCAATTAATAAAGCATTAAAAAATTTGGGATACCAAATTGTATTAATTGACCCGGCTTACGGAAAAAATCAGCCGGTGAATGAATCAGATTTTTTCGCTGAGAAAGATTTTTCAGAATTATCGAACCGTAATTATGTGGAGGCAATAAATTCTTCACTTTTTAATGATGTCGATATTGCATTTCTCGGTCTTCACGGAAAGTGGGGCGAAGACGGAACGATTCAATCGCTTCTTGAATTGCGCGGAGTAAAGTACACAGGTTCTAATATAATCTCAAGCGCAATGTCTATGGACAAAATTATGTCAAAGATTTTATTTCAGCATTACGGTGTTAGTACTCCTAAGTGGATAGCTATTGAAAAGAAAAATCTTGATGTTGAAAAATTAATAAAGGAAATAAAAGATAAATTTGGTTATCCGTGCGTAATAAAGCCAAACGATCAAGGCTCTACAGTTGGGTTGACGATTTGTCAATCCGCAGCTGAAGTTTCAGAGGCAGTTAACCTGGCATTTCAGTTTTCCGGAAAAGTTTTGATTGAAGAGTATATCGCCGGGCACGAAGTGACAGTTGGAATTATAGATAACAAAGCTTTGCCCGTTCTCGAAATAAAGCCGAAGCATGGCATTTATGATTACGAGTGTAAATACACGCACGGCATGAGCGAGTATGAGGTGCCTGCAAACCTTCCGGAAAATGTAAAAGAGGAATTGCAGTCGCAAGCTTTAAAGGCATTTGAAGCTCTTGAATGCAGTTCTTATGGGCGAATTGATTTTAGAGTCAACAACGAATACAAAACATATTGTCTTGAAGTAAATTCTCTACCAGGGATGACAGCTACAAGTTTAGTTCCGAAAATGGCAAAGGCAGTGGGAATTTCTTTTGAAGAGTTAATTGATAAAATAATTAAGTTGTCACTTTAAAATGGCATCATCAAAGTTCAATAAAACTTTATTTATCATTTTAGGTCTGATTTTTCTTACAGGTGCTGTATATATTTTTTTTAACGACGAGGGAATTTTAAAATACTTAAAGTTAAAAAGCGATGTGAATGATTTGAAGGAACAAATTTTAACTGTAGATAAAGATAACAAAAGCCTTCAAGCAGAAATAGATTCATTGCAGAGAAAAGATCCGGCAAAAATAGAAAAGATTGCACGAGAAAAATACGGAATGATTAGAAAGGGAGAAACAACAATTAAGATAATTGAAAAGTAAGTTTTAAATGAATAAAAACGACTTCCCTCAAATACCGCTTGCGGAGAGAGTCCGGCCGAAAACTTTAGATGAATTTCAAGGGCAGGAATCATTGCTTGGTAAGGGAAAACCAATTCGTTTGATGATTGAGAATGACAGCTTGAGTTCATTTATTTTATGGGGACCTCCCGGCACCGGGAAGACAACAATCGCAAGAATCATTGCCGAACATACAAAGTCAGAATTTCATCAGATAAATGCCGTTTCTTCCGGTGTAAAAGACATTCGCTCGGTAATAGACATAGCTTCCCAAAATAAATTGATGAATCGGAAGACCATTTTATTCATTGATGAAATACACCGTTTTAATAAAGCGCAACAGGATGCTTTGCTTAATTCGGTGGAATCCGGATTAATTATTTTAATCGGAGCTACAACTGAGAATCCGTCCTTTGAAGTAATACCGGCGCTTCGTTCAAGAGCAAGGGTTTATATCCTGGAGGAGCTATCAAAAGACAATTTAACCGGTATTCTAAATTCTGCAATTAAAAAAGACGAATTTCTCGCCTCGTTAAACTTCATAGAAATTGATATAAATTTTTTGCTCTACCTTTCCGGCGGCGATGCCCGCTCAATGCTAAGCATTTTTGAAGCGGCTGTCCTTCAGCAAATTCATTCCGGGGAAATAAAAATTGATAAAGAAGTTTTAGAGAATGTGGTTCAGAAGAAAAACATTCTTTATGATAAAAGCGGGGAGGAACATTATAACGTAATTTCTGCTTTCATAAAAAGCATAAGAGGCAGCGACCCCGATGCGGCTCTTTATTGGATGGCAAGGATGCTTGAAGGCGGCGAAGATCCTTTATTTATTGCTCGCCGGCTAGTTATTCTTGCTTCTGAAGACATCGGTAATGCTTCTCCGAACGGGTTAGTGCTTGCTGAAGCCGCGTTCGGCGCTGTTGATAAAGTCGGAATGCCGGAGGCAAGAATTATTTTAGCTCAATGTGTTACTTATCTTGCATCCTCTCCAAAGAGTAATGCTTCTTATATGGGAATGGAAAAAGCTTTTGCAGATGTAAAGAATCAACCTCTCTATAACGTGCCGGTTCATTTAAGGAATGCTCCTACTAAATTGATGAAAGATATTGGCTACGGAAAGGAATATAAATATCCACACGATTATGAGAATCATTTTGTCGCAGAAAATTATCTTCCTGAAGAATTAAAAAATGCGCAGTATTATTTTCCGACAGAGAACGGGCAGGAAAAGTCTTTGAAGGAAAGATTAAAGTTTTTATGGAAGAACAGAAAAAGATATTAATGGAATTTTCCTGCAAAATATGCGGCAACAAAAACGGCAATCAATTCTACAATGTTAGAGAGATGCAATTTGGAACAAGAGATGAATTTATATATTGCCAGTGTTCCGGTTGCGGATGCCTCCAATTAGTAAATCCTCCGGCGGACTTATCAAAATATTATCCGAAAGAATATTTTTCTTTTCAAATTCATAAAGAAAAATATTTGAAGCAAAAACTTAACATTTTACGCGACCGTTATGCATTCGGCATAAAAAATAATCTGGGAAAATTATTGTTTAATAGATACGGAGAGCCAACTTACATAGGGTGGCTTAAAAAATTTAACATTGATTTAGAAAGTAAAATATTAGATATCGGATGCGGCTCCGGAAAACTTCTTTATAGAATGGGGGACACCGGATTTAAGAATCTAATGGGAATAGATGCTTTCATCGAAAAAGATATTTACTATCATAATGGTGTTAGGATATTTAAAAAGGATTTGAATGGGCTCACCGAAAAATTCGATCTGATAATGATGCACCATTCATTAGAGCATTTTGAAGATCAACATGGAATATTTAACAAGCTTTCATCAATGCTAACAGAAGATAAAAATTTATTAATTAGAATCCCTATTTGCAGTTCTTATTCATGGAAATTTTATCGGGAGAATTGGTTTGCTCTTGAAGCTCCGAGACATTTTTACAATCACTCATTAGAGAGTATAAAATACTTGGCGGATAAATATAGGTTTGAAATTATCAACATTTTTTTTGATTCTCGAAGCATTCAATTTTGGGGCAGCGAACAATATAAAAGGGATATACCGTTGATGGATCAAAGATCATTCTTTATCAACCAAGATAATTCAATTTTCTCAAAGGTGGAGATTGAAAAATTTGAAAGAGAAACGGAAAGATTAAATAAAATCGGAGAAGGCGATCAGGCGGTTCTTTTTATGAAGAAAATTTGAGATTACAGAAGCGCAAACATTTTACCCGGTAATTGCTTCACCACTCCTTTGAATTCCAATGAAAGAAGATGAACAAGGCAGTCGGAAGTAGATAAGTTTGTAACTGCAGCAATCTTATCAATTTGCACCGGCTCATTGGAAAGAGATGAAATAATTTTTTCTTCGAACAAATTTAATCCAACCTGGGGCTTAGGAATATTTTTACCAATTACCGGTTTTAACTTAAGCTCCAGTTCAATCAAAACATCCTCGAATGATCTAATTAGTTTTGCTTCTCCTCTTTGGATTTTTAGATTTGTTCCTTCAGATTGTTTTACTCCAAGATTTCCCGGTACGGCAAATACTTCTCTGTTCTGATCCAGAGCGTAGGAAGCGGTTTGCATTGCGCCGCCGGTAACGCCGGTTTCAATTATAATAGTACCTAGACTGATTCCAGAGATAATTCTATTTCTTTTAGGGAAATTTACCGCATCCGGTTTTGTTCCCAAACTATATTCTGAAATTATTAATCCGTGTTCGGAAATCTCATTAAATAATTTTTTATTCTCAGGAGGGTATATAACATCTAATCCTGATCCGATAACTGCAATGGTTCTGCCGTTATTCTTTAAAGAAGCGGTATGGGCAATAGTGTCTATGCCGCGAGCAAGTCCGCTTACAATTGTAATTCTTTGAGATGCAAGATCGTTAACTAATCTTTCTGCTTGAAGTTTTCCATAATTGGAAGGCTGTCTCGTACCAACAACAGCAATGGAGTAATTATCCGGTTCGGCAAAATTTCCTTTATAAAAAAGAATTATAGGAGGGTCATAAATTTTTTTTAAAATCGATGGATACTCATTGTCCCACACAGTAACAATAGAGCAACCAAGTTTGTCAAGCTTATCAAGCTGTTTTAATACAATATCTTTTGTTTCGTTACGCTTGTGGTTAATTTGACGTATCCGCTTAGCAAGGTTGGTGCTTATTCCTTCTATTTCTAAAAGTGAATCGTAGTTTGCGGAAAGAATGTTTTCTGTAGTTTTAAATTTGGAGAGGAGGCTCCTAAATTTTGCGGGGCCAATTCCCTCTACGGAAAGGAGCAAAAATAAATCAGTTAATTGTTCTGGGTTTAGCTTAGTCAATTTTTCAATAAAATGAATATAATAATAACTGACGTTACACAATATTTATTTTTTAATAACCACTTTCACCTTAGTCGGAGCCGCAACGGATTCACGTCAAGGAGAAATGATCTCAATAATAGGTTTGAGTCACAGAAATTGCTTATTTAGGCTAAAGGCTGAATAAATTATTTTATCTGAGTATCAGAAGTATTAGTTGATTCAGTTGACTCTTTCTTGGTATAAAGAATTGATAAAGGCAAAATAATTAAGTAGCCGATAATTAATAAAACAGGGGAAATATCTAATGAAGCTATGCTATTCCACGGACCCATTGACATAAAAATGAAACCAATTATTATTGTAGCAATTCCCGCAAAGAAAATGGCATAATTTGTTTTTGTCCAATATGCGGAAAAGGGAGCGATAAATGTTTTTTTTGCTTTAAGAATACTTTTCTTTTTAATTGCTTTAGCCATAGTAAAACTCCTTGTAATAAAAAAAGAAGCCCGGCGATGGGGGTGACACCGGGCTTAACTCTGTTTGCTTCAAAGGGCAGGGGAGAACCCTTCGAAAGAGTCGAACTAAATATATAATCTTTAAATTATTTTGTCAAGATAAAAAATTATTATTTACTAATTTGATAAACAATTTTTCTAATTGTATCAAATTGCAGATAAGGGTATTCTTCGCGTATGGAGTCGATAGCATCTCCGGCGCTTATTTTGCTCGCCCTAAGCTGCTTAAATTTTTTCCTTATTTGATAGTCTCTAACTGATTTCTCATCAATTAGACCTTGAGCGCTTAATAGCTCATAAATTTCGTCGCTAATTAAGTCAGACAAGGGGTTGTCAATTTTCGCTTTTAAAGTTGCCATAGCTGCCTTCCTTTTTTTTGTGTTTAATCTGTTGCTTAAGAAACAAGTATCAATTATTTAGACGTATACTCCGTTAATTTTATTACAACAAAAAACCGATCAGAGAAGTTCCCAAATCGGCACACCTTTGCTACTCTGATCAGAAAAATATTAAAATTTCCCTTAGTAGCAAATCTTTTATATTACAAGTCCTTTTTTTGTGAGTAAAAATACAAGGATAATTGAAAAAGTCAAATAGCGGAATAAAAGAATTTTGAATATTTCGAAAATATATCTGCCTGATGTTTTTAAGGATATGGAGTTTATAATTATTATTCTTAACGTTTTAGCCTTCAAAGAAGAGTTTGATTAAAAAACGATTATTTACTATTGAAGTGTCTAATAGAATTTTTATACATATTCTTGTTAAAATTATCAAGAATCAAAATGCCAATTTACTTCAATCTTGATTTCAAATTGGAAACTATTAATGCAAATGATCACTTCCATTTGGCAATCGAACTAAATTGCTTCAATTGCGCTAAATACTTTTTCCGGGTATAAATACTTCATACAGTCATTAGGGCATATCGGAGAAAAGTAACAATCACAATCGAAATCTGGCTCTAAAATTTCACCTCTTCCATATAAATAAAATTCATTTTTATTAAAGATATTGTTAAAAAGAATTAGATTCTTTTTTAATCCAATTGCCAGATGCATAGCCATTGTAACTGCGGACACTATAGTGTCGCAGTTGTTTATCAAAGAAATAAATGTTTTTATCGGATAAAAACCGAAGTATTTTGCTCCACTTTCTTTTTGTATAAATTTATTTTTAACATCTTCTTGTTCGCCTCCGAGAAGAATAACTTCATAATCATTATTTAATAATTCTTTTGCAAGCCTTATCCAATAATCGGTTGGCCAAAGACGTGAAGTCCATCTTCCTCCGCAGCCTGTATTTAATCCAATAACTTTTTTAGACCTATCAATATTCCAACTTTGTCCGGATGTATCTACTTCAAGGATATATTCTTCTCCGTTGAATTCATAACCGCAGATTTCAAAAATTTCCTTTACATAATGTTTTGAATTTTGCTTATTTAAGTCATCAAACAAGCCAGTTTCCCATTTATGTTTTTCAGCTTCTGTGGCAATCGGCTTTGCATGACCAAATTCATCAATCGTAAAACCCGATTTCCTTTTGGCATTTATGGAATTTGTTAAGGAAATTGCAATCGCGTCCTTGTCTAGATTTATCAACCAATCGAAACTAATATTCTTTAGGAACTCAATATTTTCAACTGAAACATTTAATATTCTATCAACTAATGATTTACCTAAGTCTGCTTGTCCTGTAGGGAGAATATCTGGCGAGTAAGTAATCCAGGTAATATGAGCATTTGGATGTTCCTTGCGAATTCTACTTAAAAGGGGTGTAGTCCTTATGACATCACCAATTGCGCCTAATTTTATAATTAGAATTGTATCGGAAACTCTATTGTATTTTGGACAATCTTCACAATGATAGCCAAATTCTTTATGCGGCTTACAGGGAATATCGCCCTTAAAATAAAGACAGTCAGAATGAATAATCATTTTTAACCTCAAATTTTATAAAAATTATTTTATAGTAGATATAATTTCTTTTGAAAGCTAATTTAATGATTTTTTATTTCTTTTGGGCCCTTAATAAAAACTTTAATTTATAGGTAATAATTCAAATTTAGACTAAAACCACCTTAATTATTACATTACATTATAAACCCGAGGTAATATTTATTTGTTTTTTCAGAGTGATTATTCCCATTTTGCTTTCTAATAAGGATATCTTGCAATGTGCATGGTAATTATATTAACTTTGTATAATCTTTTACTAACTTTTAAAATAAAAAAGTATTAAAATCAATTATGGTTGAAAAAAAAAACATTGAAAAACGAATGCTTTCCGATTACTTATATATTTTGTATAAGTGGAAAAAATTTTTAATAATTAACCTAATTATTGTTGGTGTTATTTCATCAATAATTGCATTTTTATTGCCTAAAGAATACAAAGCTTCTTCTACCATAATGATCCCACCTTCTCAGGATATGGGATTGGGCGGATTGAGCAGTTTGCTAGGTGGCAAGTCATCACTAGCGTCTTTGGGCGTGAAAGCGTTTGGGATGTCGGGTACTTCTGAGGATGTCATTCTTGGTATTATAAATAGTAGGTCTGCATTAACAGATGCAATAAATAAATTTAATTTAATGAAATATTATGAAACTAATAA
>JAKBMG010000044.1 GCA_021831685.1 Bacteroidota bacterium
GGAATATTTGCAAAGTAACTAAGCACGTCATTTCTTGAGTATTTATTATTTATTGCAGCTAGCTCGGTTAAAGCAAATCCCGCATTATTATCATTTGCGATCATATTTTTATAACAAGCGATTGCATCTTCAATTCTACCTGCATTTTCAAATGAAATCCCTGCAAATATATCCGAAAGATTACTATCTGCCGGTTGAATTACTTGAGACCGATTTGCAGAAGTACTATAAGAAGCAGTGAGTAGATTATTTGTCTGCTTAATTGCAGGAGAATTACTGCTTGTACCCCATGGATCTGATGATAAGTTATTTGAGATATCTAATACAGATCCATACTCAACATATTGCTTTGGACCGTTAGTACCCCAATAATCGGATTGAGCGATAACAGTACTGTTTTGGTATGAATAGGCATCATATGTTGTATTATCGTGAATGCTGTTATAGAAGCTGAGGTTATATGAAACGCCCGCATAACAGTAGCTGCCATATCCGGCTGCAATGCCATATGAATTATACCTAAAGCGATTATTCGGGTTGTGGGTAACATATGAACTGGTATTAAAGATTGCATGAACACCACCGCTGAAATATGCTCCCCAGAGAAAACCGCTTACATCATTATGAGCGGCATAAACCGTAGTATTATTTGTAAACCATATACCTTGATAATTATGATAATAGCTGCCGCTGGCTGTTGTTTTGATTATTGTGTTATCAATTACCGAAGGATACATGCCGGAAGCTTCACCGTAAATCCCATTTTGCTGGGGCTCAAGTATATGGTTAGTTAATATTTGGGGTGCAGAATTATAAATATAAATTCCATTTGTGCATGTGTCGATATATGAATTCTGGATGGTAACATTTGCTCCATTCATGCATTGAATACCACCGCCGAAAGTAACTCTTGCGTAATTTAGATTTGAGGCGCTTGAACCGCTGAACGTTATGGTGCCCCAGCTGCCTGGAGTACTTCCAGATTTACTTGTAAAAGTAATTAGTTGTGAAGGATTGCCAGCAGCAGTTAAATTACCCTTTACATTTAGTCCAACACCATTGGCAAATTTCAGAGTCGCTCCAGATGGAATTGTTAAAGTATTCCCATTTACAACTTCTACATCCCAGTTGAAATAATTAGCTGTATAATATGATAAGGAGGTGTTCTCAGTTATTTTACCACCATATAGGAAAGATACTCCTGCTATATCATCAAGTTCTAAAGTGCTTGGATCACCGGAACAATAGATACTCATTGTTTCTGGTTGATTAATCGGTAAATCTGCTAAACCGATTGTATGACCAATTTCGTGTGTTATATTCCAAAGCACTTTTGTTAAATTCCAATTTTGATTTTTACCGTTCTGTAGTATATCGGCTTCAATTAATTCATAATTTGCATTTACTTTAATAATAGTGATCCCACCACCTCCAGAGTTACCACCATAAAATGGACCGTTATAATCATATGCCGGATCACCAGCCTGTACCATTTGGATTGTACATTTACCATCTTCTCCCCATTGATCAGTAGTTCTATATCCATAAGTAAAAGTAAGATCCGTTGTTGATACTTGCGATGAAGACCATGTATTGTGTGCAGCAATCATCTGATTTTCAACATCACCAATAGAGAGTCCTTCATTTGACCAACCACTGGTATTCAAGTACCATGTTTCGGAATGGTTTGCCCAATGGTCAATATTATTTGAACCAATGTATGACCAGTATTCATAAAAAGAATAGCCGGAACTACTTGGGATTCCCAAATATGCGGCACTATAAGTAAATACATTTAACACAAATGTGAATATTATAACTAGAGTCAATTTAATATTTTTCATGTTAGCCTCCTTTAATTATTTAACAAATCTTTTATATATGAAATCATTTTATCTGGAGTTACGCTGCTCTCTTTCGATAATAAAATTGACTCACCATTTTCCTTCAATTGTATACTAGGAAAGTTTGGACACGAAAGAATACTTTTACCATCCTTTTCAATAATATCAATTTTCCCCTGAGCTATGCCTGATATTACAAATACCCTTTGAGGCCCTTTTAATTTTTCAATTGAGGCGGTTTTTTCCTTTAAGAAAAAGAATGATCTCATCTTAAGGAAAAACCTAGGGAAACCAACAACGTAAGTAGTATTTCCATCAATTGTACCACCATACATCGTTAGTTTGATTACGTCTTGATTTGTTAAATTGCCTTTCATTGATTTTTCAACCGCGATATCAATATCCGTATAAACATGTCTTCCATCATTAGACTTGTATGAATTCATTGATACCGGGGTCCCGATTATAATATTGTTACTTTCATTACATATCTCTTTTAATGTTAACGGCTTATCCTGTGCTATTAAAAAAGAGAATGTAAAGAAGAGGATAAAACTTATCAAAATAAGGAACACATTTTTTAATGACATAATTGACCTCCTGTAAATTATTAATGAATTAGAATCGCCTTTTTAATCAGCGATTTATTATTATATGTTAACCGGTAGAAATATATTCCCGAATTAACGTCGTTACCTAAATTGTTCCTACCATTCCAAACAACATTATGAACACCTCTTTTTTGAAACTTGTTTATCAGCGTTATTATTTCTTCACCTAATACATTATAAATTATTAATTTTACTTGGCCTTCACTTTTTAATTGATATGTAATTGTTGTGGCAGGATTAAAAGGATTGGGATAATTTTGAAATAATGTAAAAGAATACTGTTCGGGCTTTTCTTCATCCACATGTACAACCTCCGGTTTGTTTGTAATTAATAATCCGTTTGCTCCCCCTACAAACAAATATTTACCTGCATATGACATGCAGTACGGTGTAAATCCCCCCGGAGTCGCAACAATGTACCAATGAGCAGCATAATCATTTGTATAATATAAAAGGCCGCCCCTATTCATAAAATAAATCGCCGCCCAGCCGGTCTCCCCGCTTATCTGTAAAAGATCGTCAAATATTGGGAATCCGTATAAAGTAGAATCCTTAATTTGTATTTTAATATCAGAATTCCAAGAGTAGCCGCCGTCAAAAGATTTAGCCATTCCAAAGCCGCCGGCCCAGATAGTATCTGATTGACTTGAATAAAGATCATAAGTGAAAGCACCTGTAAATTGTGTTACTTCATGTATACTTGCGCCTCCGTCATTAGTTTTAAATACAATTATGGGTGAAAAGTTATCAATCCCGTAGCTGCCTATTATTATTCCGTTATGGGGGTCGTAGAATTTTACATCATAGTATAAAATGCTGTCCTGCCTGTTATTTAATGTATCCCATTCAACTCCGCCGTTAGTTGTATGTAATAAAATTCCTCCTCTTTTATTTTCATCAAATATCTGCCCAATTACCCAACCCATATCACTGGTTAAAAAGCTTAACCCTCCTAATAAATAGTGTTGCGCTCCGCTTATTTGCTTTATCCAGTTTTTACCGCCATCCTTAGTAGCCAAAATTAAGCCGCTATCTCCCACAACATAGCCTGTCATGCTGTCTATGAAACAAATTTTTCTGAGATCCGCCGTATCAATAGGTAGCTGCTGTTTCTGCCATGTCTTGCCTCCATCATCAGTATGTATTATGCTATGGAGCCCCAACCCCCAACCATGTACGGAATCAGGAAAAGTTAATTTTATAATTTGCATATCAAATCCGGTATTAATAATCCGCCAATTATAAGCTGGCACTTGTGCATTACATTTTATCAGCAAGAAAAAAAATAGAATTAAAAGCAAAAAATGTTTCATAATATTTATCATCTTTTTTAATTATGTTTTTTAGAGGCCTATTGCATCCGATACAGAATACCCTAAGTATTAACAAGTTTCTCCTCTTGAGGTAAACTACCTCAATCCCGTTATTACCAATGTAATTACCTTCGACATTCTGGCTTGTTAACTCTTTGGATATGTTTTGCTTTATATTTGTCTGATCAAATACCTGGATGAAGAATAATAAAAATACAACGTTCGCTTTCATATAATCCTTCTATATTATTTTGAATGACGTAACTCAGCCGCTAAAGGCTATGAGTGTGTTATTTTCAATTCAGAAATACTTCGTGGTTGGTTTTATCGATTTGTTTGGTGTGAGTGAACTCTTGTGGATGTGAACTTTTATAATCGCTTGTTAATAGATTTGCATGAACATTATCCGGCTTATTATATCCCCCTTGCTCTCTTCTTCTATTCCTTGTTCTGTTTCTGAGAATGGATATTCTTCTGCTTTGCTGCATAATATCTGAATAAGCATAAGAGGCTTTATCAACAGAGATACTTAATTGATTTTGCTGACGGATTAAATTTATTTCTGAATTATTATCAGAGGAAAGAGGATTAGAGTTAAGAGAAAGGGATAGGAAAAATAATAATCCCGTCAGTAAGAGAGCGAAGTAATATTTATAAAATCTATTAAACATTTACTATCGAAAAATAATGACAGAGAAAAAATAGAAAATGACATTGTTAAAACAAAATAAAAAATAATAAAGTCTCATCACGATAAATGTAGAGACAACCCGGCGGGTCATCTCTACATTTAATCTTATATGAATTGTAGAGTAGGACAAGGGCGCAGTGATTCCTTTATGGAACTCTGTTTCCCTTGAACCCTCGTCAAACCGTACATGAAGTTTTCTCTCATGCGGCTTTCCTGAATAATATGTACAATTTGCTAAAGCCATCGAACTTTATAGTTATAAAACAATTCAAACCTTTCATATATTTGTCCGTTGCTTATTCTTTTCCATCCATAGCCTTTTCTGCCTCCGTTCCTTTGCAGGAGTCTTCTCACCCGTCTCATTACATGGCTACATAGCTTGTAAAGAACTTTTGAGCGGTTCCCAAGCCTAAAGTACTTTGTCTACCCTTCAAGAAATCTGTTGAGATTTCTTATCTGGTCTTGAATGGTTGGAATACCTAAGTGATCCGTTATCTCTTGGAGCCATTGACCAACTATATAATGGTAAGTATTATACTTGGAATACCGACAGTGATAATCCAAGCACATGGAAAAGGAAAACAATGTTTGATAAGCAAGCTAATATTCCTAATGCCACAACCCGCAATTTTTCTTATACTGTCGCAAGTAATGATAACGGCGTAACTATATCTTCAGATATGAGAAAAATATTAAGTTTAACATTTCAAAATTATATGGTTGGTTTAGGAAATACCGGAGTTATAAATGTAAACGGCGCACAGTATAATTCACCTTATTACAATTGCAGAGAAATTGTTACTTAATAAATATGTTGATGAGATGAGATTTGATTCAAATCATTATGTTTTAAACTTCCGAAACGATCTGAGGGACTATTAACACTGCCCGAAGCAAGTGTCTTAACAGAATTGTTTGAGTTAGGTTCAAAGCCAATTTTCGTTTGTGAAGATATTGAGAGAGTTGAATTAACTAAAAGATTTCCGCCTAAATCCGATCCGTTTTGATCCTGGTTTGCAAACTGAACAGGCGAGAACCTGAAGCTGCCTACTTGAGTACTCCATGAATTACTGCTTGTTGCCCATTCGCCGCAAAACCATACCTGATTATCGCTGCTTGCATCAAGACAAATTCCGCTATAGTCGCCCCATCGCATATTTCCATATATATCTTCTGCCCATGATCCAGTATATGAACCAGCGCCTACCTGCAGTGTTTGACTTGCCCTTGCTGATGCATCCGTTGGCGTACGGTATGACCAATATACACCCGAATATTCATTTGCATTTGATCTTGCAAATGCCAATGCTATATCTCCATAGGCATCGACATAAATATTGGGGAAAAATAGTAATATCCATCTGCTCCGTATAAAGCATCTATTACTGCCGTGTTAGAGCTTACATCTATTTTTTCATATCGTATAGCTTCAACAGTTCCGCTCCCCCAATCATGTAAAGTTGGAAACGCAGTATATAGAAAACCGTCTCTATACATTACATCCTGTGTACGGCTGTCACTGCCGTCAATCAACAATGTTGAACCTTTTGTGCGACAGTATTATAATATGGTTTGCTGCTGTTGCTGTTATAGCTTGCAACGCTAATTGTTGCCTGCTCTGTTAAAATTGAGCTGGAATGTGTATAATGACAATAAACAATACACATCATAAGGAAGAACAAATGAGAACAAATATTGTTATTGACGATAAATTAATGAATGCTGCTC
>JAKBMG010000042.1 GCA_021831685.1 Bacteroidota bacterium
CTGTCTTTCAGTGTAACAGTAAAAGATGCCGGAAGAGGGTTAAAATCAAGAAGCCTTCTAAAATCTTCGCCGGTTTCTTTTATAAAATTTTGCGCAGCTTCTTCTTTGTCGATGTATTTAATAGTGTTGATATATTTTCTTTTTGATAAACCAGTTCTCATTTGAGCGATTGAACTACCCGAGAGAGAATCTTTGAGGAAAATATTTATATTAACATTTTTCTTAAGATCATTTTGCAATTGATTAGAAAGCTTGATTGAAAGTAAAGAAGCCGAAATAAGCAAAACAGAAATGCTTGTTGAAATAAGCGATAAGAAAAAAGATGCTTTAGCTCTTCCGATAAGTTTGAATGATTCCTTGATCCAAAAATAAATCATAATTACTCTTAATTTTTTATCGATACAAATTTACAATATTAAAAGTTTGATTCATCAACCCAATTAGTGATGAGCCATTTATTACTGGAGTTTTTTTTCAAAGACATATTTACCCTTCCGTTTAAAGTTACAACGTCAGTGGGGCTAAAAGTAATTGTCAGATTAAAGCCTCTAATAATATTTGCGCTTGTAGAATCTTGAGTCGAAAGGACAATATTGTTCCAGATTAAATTTAGATTTTGTGAATTTTGAAAAAGCCCGTACGTAGTTTTCATTTCTTCATCTCTTCCCCAGGAAACATCATATCCGTTATCATAGTCATGGTAAGTAAAAACAAAATCCGGGCTTATTAGATCTCCATAAATGCTAGTATCTCTAAACGTATAAGCATACTGAAAATTTTGGAAAACACCGTCGACTGTTGATTGGTCTGAAAGAGTTGAGGAAGGATTATTCGAACTTTCATCCAATGAAGGAGCAAAAGGATTTTTGCAGCCGAGAAATAATAGCGCAGCAAAAAAGATAAATGTAAAAAAAATTTTAATACGTCCTCCCTTTTAGTTCACTCCAACTTGGTAAAGTACTATTTTTAGAATCCTGCCAATAATAAATTGTCCAAAGAGAACGCGAATCCCTAATCATGCTAAATTTCAGATCGCCTTGATAGTTAGGCGGAAAGTTTGGATCGCCGGTCGGTACATTTAGGAATAGGAAGCTGTATAGAATAAACTATCGCCTTGCGGACTAGTTGAAGTATTAGAAAGAGTCAGGGAGATTTGCAAATTATCAGGAACTTTCAATATCATGTTATTAAAATATTGCTCCTCATTTTTTATACCCCAATTTTCCGAAAGTGCCGGGAACTGTGAAAGAGCACTGCTTGAAGCAGAAAACGTAAAAACTTTTTGAGAGTATGCCGGGTCTGCGAAACATGATAAGTAATTTTCCACATTTTTGTCAGCCAGACTGCTAACAAGATTTTGGATTAAAATATCGGGAGTAACAGCTTGCTGATAATTTGAGCGTGGTTGATTTGGCGGCGCAGCAGTTCTTGTAGTGAATAAATCACAGCCGCTAAGGAAGATTGCCAATATTAAAATATAAAACTTCATTTCTGAACAATAATAATAATTCGTGGTGAAGTTTCTAAGTCAAAATTATTTCCATCAAAATCACCGAAAATTTTCCTTTCAGAAAAGCCTATAGAAGAAAGAGCATTGAGAAGTTCTTCTTTAGAATAGAGCCTTACTGATTCAGAATATCTTTTTTCGATGCCGTTTCTTTGAATCATAATTTTTTTAACAACCCTTTCACCTTCAATTGTTCTTTTTTGCACAATCGTTCGCTCGGAATTTTCATCAACTGAGACAGGAATTAAATTTTTTTCTACAAAGCTCTTGTTAAGAAAATCCATTACAAAATAGCCACCCGAATTAAGACAGTTAAATATGGTATAACAAACTTGAAAATTTTCATTATCTTTTTCAAAATAACCAAAACTTGAAAATAAATTAACGGCTAAATCAAAATTCTCAGTAGGTTTATATTTTCTAAAGTCGCAATGCACAAAATTAACATTTAGATTTGCTTTGGCAGCATTATTCTTAGCAAAATCAATGAGAAACTCGCTCAAGTCAACCGCAGTTACATCAAACCCTTTTTCTGCTAAAACAAGAGAATGTCTTCCGGCACCGCACCCCATATCAAGAACTTTTGCATTTGAATTAATTTTTATACAGGAAAGGATCAGGTCGATTGATTTTCTTGCTTCGGCTTCGTCATGAGGCCGGTAGACAGAAAGGTAATCTTCAGAGTTAAACCAATCGACGAACCATTCAGCCATCAGAGTGAAATTCTGCCTAAAACAGCTCTACCGATTGTTGCCTCATCGGCAAACTCCAGGTCCCCGCCGATGGGCAACCCTCGTGCGATCCGTGTAATTTTAATTCCTAAAGGTTTAATAAGTTTTGCAAGATAAAGGGTAGTAGTTTCGCCTTCGGTATCTGGATTTAGGGCTAAAAGAATTTCTTTAATTTCTTCATCCTCAAATCTTTTAAGTAAATCCTTTATCTTTAAGGAATCCGGTCCAATTCCGGTTAAAGGGGAAAGAACTCCGCCAAGGACATGATAAACACCGTTAAATTCGTGAGTTTTTTCAATTGCGATGACATCACTTGCTTCTTCAACTACACAAATTAAAGAATGATCGCGTTTGGAACTTTTACAAACTTCGCAAAGTTCCTCAGTAGCAAGGTTAAAGCATCTGGAACAAAAATGAATCTTCGTTTTTAGGTCTTTAATTGCATTTACAAGACTGTCAACATCTTCTGTATTGCTTTTCAAAAGATGCAGAGCAAGCCTTTGCGCAGTTTTTTTCCCGATACTTGGAAGCTTGCTCAGCTCTTCAATTGCAATTAATAAAGGCTCCGCGATTTGCAATTTATAATCCTGGAATATTTAAACCGGGAGGCAGCATACCTTTAGTGACTTTAGCCATTTCCTCTTCAGCCAACTTATTAGCCGATTGAAGTGCTTTGTTAACAGCCGCTACAACCAAATCTTCTAAAATTTCTTTCTCAGCTGGGATTATGACTTGTGGGTCAATTTCAACAGATAATAATTCTTTATTACCATTTGCGGTAGCTTTAATCATTCCACCGCCGGCTTCTTCGCTTACCGTTAAATTTCCAAGTTGGCTTTGAACCTTTTGCATTTCTTCCTGCATTTTCTGAACTTGCTTCAACATCCCCTGCATGCCACCTTTCATTGTAAACTCCTATCTGGATTCTTTCCGAAAGTAAAATAAAATATTTTTTTAATTTTTCACAAATATAACATATATGATTGACTTTTTATATCTATTTTTTATAATTTCTCATTCATAATTTTTATTCAAGTTTAAAGTTTAACTTTTAACAGGAGACTTATGCAAGAAGAAATTGGAAAAAGGGAGATTCTTTTTGATGGTAATAACTATCAAATCCTTGAATACTCGGACTTTTTGCTAGTCAACGGCAATAAAAAGTTGAGGGTAAAAAAAATTGGTGAAAAATTTGCCTGGTTAAATTTATTTTTCCTTGATTTCTTGAAAGAGTACCACATCCCAGCAGCAATAGTAAAAAGCCATGAAAAAAACAGCCTTAAAGTTGTTAAACATGACAGATACCCATTTCATATTAAAATCTTAAATGTTATTGATAAAAGGACTTCCAAGATTTTTGCCAAAAAAGAAACTGAAATGCTTAACCTGCCGGTTTTTGAAATTCATTTTGGAGAAGGAAAAGACTCAGTTATTTCGGAGGGATATTTAATTAGCTTTGATTTATGTACGAACGAAGAATTAAAACATATTTATAGAATTTGCTCAAAAGTAAACGCTGTGCTAAAATCATTTTTCGAGCGTCGCGGATTTTTATTAGCTGAAGTGAATTGCTATTTTGGAAAATCTGAAGACAAAATTTTTCTTGTTGATGATTTTACATCACGAAGCATTAAATTCTTTTCAATGAATAAAGAGGATAGGTTAATTGATCCATTTAAGCTATCAACATCCGCAGAGATTAGGCATTACACAGACAAATTATTAAATATGACGAGTATTTAAAAGATGTTTACTAAATATGGATATTCGACACTCGGCGCCATAGTAGGATTTTCTTTTTTACTTATTTCAATAAGTTTTCTTATTCATAATTCTTTTATAAAATTTTTTATTGTATTTTTATCAATATTGCTTTTAGGTTTTTCTTTATACTTTTTTCGCGACCCGGATAGAAAAACACCGAAAAGGGATAACGTAATCATTTCCCCTGCAGACGGGAAAATACTTTTGGTAAAGAATGTTTTTGACCACAAATTTATAAATGGTGAAGCAAAACAAATTTCTATTTTTATGTCTCCATTAAATGTTCATGTAAATAGAATCCCGGTTGACGGGGAGGTTGTTTACATAAAATATTATTCCGGAAAATACTTAGCAGCTTTTGAAGACAAAGCTTCTGATGAAAATGAAAGAGCCGAGTTTGGTATTTCGACAAAACACGGTAGGATCTTATTTACCCAGGTTGCGGGATTTATTGCACGAAGAATCGTTTATAGTATTAAGACCGGCGAAAGTGTAAAAATGGGAGAAAGATTTGGTATGATTAAATTTGGCAGCCGGGTTGATATCATAGCCCCCGCCTTTTGGGAAGCTAAGGTAATTCCCGGAGATAAAGTGAAAGCCGGAGAAACAATTTTATTTGAGCATACTTCAAATCAATGAAATCCCCAAGAAATACCCACTCCATTATTCCAAATCTTTTTACCGCAATGAATTTGTTTTGCGGTTATTACTCGATAATTAATACAAGCGAACAATCCTATATTTATGCATCATGGCTTATAATTATTGCAGCAGTTTTTGATGCTCTTGACGGTGTGGTAGCCCGCCTTACAAACTCAAGCAGCAAACTTGGTGTAGAGCTTGATTCTTTGGCCGATCTTCTAAGCTTTGGTGCGGCACCCGCTTTTTTAATTTTTAAGATTTTCCTATTTAATTATAATACGCTGGGAATTATAATTAGCTCTCTTTTAGTTCTTGCCGGGGGCTTCAGATTAGCAAGGTTTAATGTGCAGCTTGTCGGTTTCGATAAATCATTTTTCAAAGGATTACCTATTCCCTCCTCGGGAATAGCACTGGCTTCGTTCATTTTGATTTATTATGAACCACAGTTCGGTGGATTTGCTGAACCTTATTCAAAGTTTATAATACCTATAGTCATACTACTTTCATTTTTAATGGTAAGCACAATTAAGTACGATACCCTTCCAAAGTTTACCTTTCAAGAAATCAGGAAAAAGCCTTACCACTTTGGATTCATCCTTATTTCCGTTATCCTTCTTGCCGTCACATCCGGAAAAGCTCTTTTCTTTATATTTGTTTTCATGATTCTATTTGGTATTTTTCGGCATATTTTTTACTTGTTTTCTAAGAAAAACTGAGCATATTTTTTAATTATTTTACGAATAGGAATTAATTTGTTCAAAGCAAAAGTATTAGTTAAAAGAAGACCGTCCATTTTGGATCCGCAAGGAATGGCAGTTGAAAAAGGCGCCAAACATCTTGGATTCAATAATATTAAAGAAACAAGAATCGGCAAGTATGTGGAATTTATTGTTGACACAGAGATTAGATCTTCAGCAGAGAAAGAAGTAACCGAATATTGTGACAAACTCCTCATCAATCCAAATTTAGAAGATTATGAATATACTTTGGAAGAGATTTTATGAAGCCGAAGTTCGGAGTAGTCGTTTTTCCAGGCTCTAATTGTGATCATGATGCATATTATGCATTGAAAAAAATTCTCGGTCTTGATGTAACTTTTTTATGGCACAAAGATACTAATCTACAAGATTGTGATGTGATAGTATTACCTGGCGGATTTTCTTACGGTGACTACCTGCGCACCGGTGCAATTGCCCGTTTCTCCCCTATTATGAATTCCGTAATTAATTTCTCCCAAAAAGGCGGTCACATAATAGGTATTTGCAATGGGTTTCAGATATTGCTTGAAGCACAATTGTTACCGGGCGTTTTGCTGAAAAATAAATCGCTTCAATTTGTATGCAAAGATGTTTATCTTTCAGTAGAAAATAATGAGACCTTTTTCACCAAAGGATTAGTTAAAAGTAAGCCTTTGAAAATTCCAATTGCTCACGGTGAAGGAAATTACTTTGCGGATAGCGATACTTTGAAATCTTTAGTTAAGAATAATCAAATAGTATTTAAGTACACTTCAAGCGATGGAAAGTCCGATGATGAATCAAATCCAAACGGCTCTATGATGAATATAGCCGGCATTGTGAACAAAGGAGGAAATATTTTAGGAATGATGCCGCATCCGGAAAGAGCCTGCAATCCTGTCTTAGGTAAGAACGACGGCAGTTTGGTATTAGGTGCAATTGTAAAAAATTTTATGAATTAACGATTAGGTGATAAAATGTTTGATAATATTGGAACGGGCGAATTATTAATTATTTCTGTAGTTGTTTTACTTTTATTCGGTTCAAAAAAATTGCCTGAATTTGCTCAAGGTTTGGGGAAAGGAATTCGAGAATTTAAAAAATCTCTTAAAGACGTTGAAGATGAAATAAAGATTACGCCTGATAAAGAAGATAAGTCAGGTAAAAAATAGCAATTACGCTTTTATAATTATACAATTGGAAAAAGAATTTAAAAATATAGGTGATTAAATGTTTGAAGATTTAAGTTTCGGTAAGCTGTTAATTATTCTGTTAGTAGTGATGGTACTTTTCGGCTCAAAAAAAATCCCGGATCTTGCACAAGGCCTGGGCAAAGGAATTCGGGAATTCAAGAAAGCATTAAAAGATGTTGATGAAGAGATAAAAACTCCTGCCTCTACTCCGGATAAAAAGCCCGACGATAAGGAAGCTTAGTTGGTTCCCGGTGTTTTCAAATAATAGCTGTTGTTTTTTGAAGAAAGTTACTATCAATATCTATAACCAAATCGGTATTTTATTTGCTGCCTTATAAAAATTATTCAGAAAAATTTCTACTAATCAAAGAAGGCAAACTTTCTTTGGTAGAAAATGTCAAATTTTTTCTATCAGAAATCGAGAAGAAAAAAAATCTCAATGCTTTTAATTCCGTTTTTTCGGACGATGCCCTGATCGATGCAAAAAGGATAGAAGAAAAGATAAAAACAGGAGAACACGGAAAGTTAGCCGGTTTAGTTATAGCAGTAAAAGACGTCCTATCAATCAAAGATAAACCTACGACCTGTTCCTCAAAAATCTTAAAAGATTTTAATGCAATATACACAGCCACGGCAGTTCAACGATTAATTGATGAAGATGCGATCATCATCGGAAAAACGAATTGCGATGAATTTGCGATGGGATCTTCAAACGAAAACTCCGCATTTGGAAATGTTTTAAATCCAACGGATATAACCCGGGTACCCGGAGGTTCAAGCGGAGGATCTGCTGCTGCGGTTGCTGCTCAACTTTGCGATGTTTCATTGGGCACGGACACAGGCGGTTCTATAAGGCAGCCTGCATCTTTTTGTGGAGTGTACGGGCTAAAACCAACATACGGACGAATATCAAGATTTGGCTTAACGGCCTTTGCCTCTTCATTTGACACAATCGGACCTTTCGCTACAAACGTAGAAGATTTAGCTTTGGTACTTGAAATTCTATCCGGGAAAGACGAACTTGATTCTACCTCAACGGATAAGGTTGTCCCAAAATTTTCTAAAAATTTAACCTTAGATAATAAAATAAGAATCGGTATTGCCAAGGAGTACTTCGGAAAAGGAATATCGCCAGAGGTAAAAGATTCAATCGATTCTATCATCGAAAAGCTAAAAGAAAACAATATTGAAATCGTAGAAATAAGTTTACCGCATACTGAATACACAATTGCAACATATTATATTTTAACGACTGCCGAAGCATCGTCAAACCTCGCCCGTTACGACGGTGCGAGATACGGCTACCGTGCAGCGCAAAATTCCAATTTGCCGGATATGTACAAACAATCTCGTTCCGAAGGCTTTGGAAAGGAAGTTAAGCGAAGGATAATGCTCGGTACATACGTTCTTTCTGCTGGTTATTATGATGCCTATTACCGAAAAGCTCAAAAAGTAAGACGACTTATTAAGAACGATTTTGACAATGCATTTAAAAACGTGGAGGTAATTTTAACTCCCACTTCGCCTTTTACAGCTTTTAAGATAGGCGAAAAGACAAGCGATCCAATTGAAATGTATTTAAGCGATATTTTTACAACCTCAGCAAATCTTGCGGGTATTCCGGGAATCAATATTCCCACCGGAAAAAATTCAGAAGGACTTCCCATCGGGATGCAGCTCCTTGCTAATCAATTCAATGAGATGGACTTGTTAAAAATGAGCTACTTCATTGAAAATAAAATTCTTTGAAGTAATAATATTTTTTCTACAATTCAATATTTTCCTTAAATCAATTTTTGCTTGATGATTAAAAACTACCACCACATAATATGGGATTGGAACGGAACATTACTTAATGACGTTTCTATTTGCTCGGAAATAATCAACGACATACTTGCAAAGAGAAATCTAAAGCCAATTTCCATGACTGATTATAAAAATATATTCACTTTTCCGGTAAAAGAATATTATGAAAAAGCAGGATTGGATTTTTCGGCATACTCATTTGAAGAACTCGGACTAGAATGGATTAACAAATATGAAAGTCTAAAATTTGAGACAAAATTATTTCCCGATGCTGAAATAGTTTTAGATTATATAAGAAATATGGGAATTAGCCAATCTATTTTATCGGCATATTCACATCACACTCTTTTGGAAATCGTTAGACATTTCAGAGTAGAAAAATATTTCTTATACCTCTTCGGTTTGGACAATATTTATGCAGCAAGCAAAATCGACTTAGGAAAAAAATTGATGAAGAAATTGCAGGTTGATTTTAAGAACATACTTTTAATTGGCGACACTATTCACGATTTTGACGTTGCAAAAGAAATTGGAGCAGACTGCATGTTGATTTCAAACGGACATCAATCAAAAGACCGGCTTCTAACCTGCGGTGTTCCTGTATTGGATTCTCTGAAAGATTTAGTGAAGAAATGGGATTGACAGATTTTTCCCAGCATAAAATTGTTCTAAATGGATCTTTAGGCGTAACGTAAGTCAAATAAGTAATAATATTTAATATCTTAGCAATATTTTAGCTGTTTCTACTTGCATAAATTCTACTAACTAATTAAATTAACATTAAAATTTTAGGAGATATAAATGAAAATTAAGACCCAGGAACAATACGGTGCCGTAGTCATTGAACTAAAGGGAAATGTTATGGGCGGTGACGACACGAAAGAATTTAACGAGCTTTTACATAAGCTTATCGATGAAGGCAAGAAAAATGTAATCATCGATTTAGCTGAAGTAAAGTTTATGAACAGTTCCGGTTTAGGTATGTTAATCAGCGGGCTTACAACTATGAAAAAAGAAAATGGTCATCTTAAATTAGCCCGGACAACAGATAAAATCGAAAGTTTATTAGTGATTACAAAGTTAATCACAATTTTTGAATCTTTCGAAACAGTTGAAGAAGCAGTAAAAAGCTTTTCAAAATAAACCTCAGTATTTTATTTCATTTTAATATAAAACTCCGGGTTTTTGGATTCGGAGTTTTATTTTGTTCAAACATTAAGGAATTCAAATGAGCGTTTCGGTTCTTGTTGGAAGCCAATGGGGCGACGAAGGTAAAGGTAAAATTGTAGATATTCTCAGCGAAAATTACGATATTGTTACGAGATATCAAGGCGGCGCAAATGCCGGACATACCGTTGAAATTGGTGATAAGAAATATATTCTTCACCTAATACCATCGGGAATATTACGAGAAAATGTTATTTGTGTTATCGGCAACGGCGTTGTAATTGATCCGACTGCTCTACTTGACGAAATAGCGCTTCTTGAAAAAAACAATATAAAAGTGGACGGAAGACTTTTTATCAGTCACAATGCACATTTGATTATGCCCTACCATAAACTTTTAGATTCCATTAGTGAAAGTGGAGAAAATAAAATCGGAACAACCGGTCGCGGTATTGGTCCATGCTATATCGATAAATATGCCCGAAAAGGAATTAAAATTGTAGATTTGCTTAACCGTAAAGTATTAGAAGAAAAAATTAGAGAAAACATAAAAGAGAAAAATATTCTTCTGAAAAAAATTTATGATCATGAAGAACTTGACGTTGAAGAAATTATCAGGCAGTACCTTGAATTTGACAAGACCATCGACAAATATATTAAAGATGTGCCTTTCTATTTGAACAACGCAATTGATGAAGGAAAATCGATATTGCTTGAAGGTGCTCAAGGTGCTTTGCTTGATGTTGATCATGGAACTTATCCCTACGTAACATCTTCAAGCCCTACTTCCGGCGGGGCATGTACAGGCACGGGGATTCCTCCGACAAGAATTGATTCAGTAATCGGAATTGTAAAGGCTTACACCACAAGAGTAGGACTTGGACCATTCCCCACGGAACTTACTGATGAAGAGGGTGAAAAATTAAGGAAGGTTGGCGCCGAATATGGAGCAACAACCGGCCGTCCAAGACGTTGCGGTTGGTTTGATGCGTTTCTTGTGCGCTATTCTGCAATGATTAACGGAATAAATACGTGTGCAGTTACAAAGCTAGACGTACTAGGCAGCTTCGATAAAATAAAAGTCTGCATCGGGTATGAAAAGAATGGAAAAAAAATAAAATCTTTTCCCACTGATGTTGAAAGACTATCAACGGTAACGCCGGTATACGAAACCCTTCCGGGCTGGAACAAAGACATTTCAAACTGTCTATCATACTCAGAACTTCCGACAGAGACAAAAGATTATTTATCTTTCATTTCAAAGCAAGCCGGAATTACATTTAATATAATCTCGGTAGGGCCAAAGCGCAAGCAGACTTTTTATGCAGATTAATTTTTCTTCCTTTCGCCGTTAGCTTTTAAGATAAAGGCTCTGAAAAATATTTCCACATGCTGAAATATTGCCTGGATTTTTAGTCATTGATAAAACGAACTTTAATAGAAAAGATTTCTTTTTATTTATCAGCGCTCAAAAATCGAGTGACTAATTTTATCTCCTATCAAAAATCAATTAGGAAAAAGTGATGAAAATGTCCGGAGGTCCAGCTTCGTTAAGAATGAAGATTGCTCTTTTAATTTTGGCTATTTTTATTGCCGGAGGAACTTTATTTTATACTCAGGCACTTGTAGAAAAGCTCCAGGAAAAGGAAAGACAATATGCAATGCTTTATGCAAAAGGGATTGAATATGTCGCCAATACATCTTCACCTGAATCAGACATTACATTCCTTTTTGAAAATATTTTAAAACCCATAGACTTTCCTCTAATAAATTCCGATCCGCATGATAGGGTAACTATTACCGACAAAAATGACATCAAAGATATCCGCAACATCAAATATGATACAACACTTACTAACAAACAGCTTGAGAAATATTTTGAAAATAAAATCAAAGAAATGGATAAAAGTCATAAACCAATCCTTATTAAATACAAAGATGATGTTGTGCTGCAAAAAATTCATTACGGTGATTCCGATCTTGTAAACCAGTTAAAATTTTATCCTTTGCTTCAAATAATTATAGCCGGGCTTTTTATAATTATAGGATACATTGGTTTCAGCAACATCAAACGAAGCGAGCAGAGTAATATCTGGGTTGGTATGGCTAAGGAAACCGCCCATCAATTCGGAACTCCTATTTCAAGCTTAATGGGATGGCTAGAAATGCTTAAAATGAATTATAAGGATGAGGATAAGGTAATTGATATTGCCGACGAAATTGAAAATGATGTTCAACGTCTTAATAAAATTACCTACCGGTTTTCAAAGATAGGAGCTAAACCAGAGCTAAAGGAGAAAACAGTATACGAAGAAATAAAAAGAGTTGTCGATTATTTTCAACGGAGGCTGCCTCAAACAGGTAAAAGCGTTGAGTTGAATCTTAATGGTGACCAACAGGTTTCCGCCGAAATAAATTCTGAATTATTCGAATGGGTAATTGAAAACCTCATTAAAAATGCTCTCGATGCAATCGATAATAAGCATGGAAAAATTGAGATTATGGTAAACACAAACCAAAACAAAGTTGAAATTGATGTTACCGACAACGGTAAGGGCATAGAAATGAAAAGGAGGAGAGATATATTCCGCCCCGGTTACAGCACCAAAAGAAGGGGTTGGGGCTTAGGTTTAAGCTTATCAAAAAGAATTATTGAATCTTACCATAGAGGGAAAATCTTTGTCAAAACATCTGCACCCGGCGAAGGGACTACATTCAAAATAATTCTTAAAAGATGCTAAAGAAATAGATAGAATCGGATCATAATGGTCTTAATACTTGTTTATTTAGAGATCCAACTTTTATTCTAAATAGAGGTAGAGATTATTAATTACTCATGTTGCACAGACAATTTCAAATATAAAGGAAGTGAAGTGCAAAACCTTCGAGGTTTGGGAAAACCTCAGAGGTTTCTCAGTATGTAATAATAACCTTTTGCGTAAGGTGACTTTATTATTTAATAATAAGATTTTGTGTAAATGACCAATAGTAATTTCTATTCATTAAATACAATCATTTTGCAATAGGAGACATTTCCATCTGAATACAACTCTAAGAAATAAACACCGGACGGAAGATTATTTATTGGCATCAAATAGATATTTTTTCCGGATAAGAAATATTTATTTACTTTAGGTTGTACTTCCCTTCCAAATACATCAAATATTTTTATTATTATAAAAGAATTTTTAGAAAGCCTAAAAGAAATTTTAGTTGTGCTATCAAATGGATTTGTAAAATCATGTTCAAAATTAAGAAGGGCCGGATTCAGGTTCCCCATTGAAATAAATGGAAAAACTTTGACATGAATAATATTGCTCATAGCACTTTCATTCGATAATCGATCAAGTGCAGTAACGGTAAAGTATTGATCTTGGTCCGTTAGTAATTTTACATTTGTTGTATTTATTCCTGCAACCTTTAAAATATGAGTTGCATCAAGATCCTTCCGTTGGAAATTACCTCTAAAAAATTTATACACGACAAAACGGAAAGCAGTATCTCCATCAATCGCGCGAGACGGTGAATCCCAATTCAATTCAATTTTATTTTCAGAAGATATATTTTTATATCTCAAATTAACAGGTGGATTGGGGGGAATAGAATCTTTCCAGGACATAACAGGAAGAAGAGCCTGGTATCTATAAATATTATTATGCAGACTATCCGCAAAACCTTGCGGGTTATTTAGAACTCCATCAAAACTTCTAAATAGAATATTTCCTTCGACCTTAGGATTACTTCTGCCGGCTCTAATTTGGTTAAGCAATTCTGTTACGCCGAGCTTATTTATTTTATAAGCAGCAAGACTTGGATATAAATGCCTTCCGTTTAATTGCGAAGCCCACCAATTCAAAAGCTTTCCGTAATCCTGTTTACCTCCGAATTGCCAGTAAAGCTGAGGGGCTATGTAATCTATTAAGTGATTCTTTAGCCAATAAACACCATCAGAATAAATTTTGCTATACGAAGAGAACCCATTTATACCTTCGGGTACTTCGTTTTTCCAAATTCCAAAAGGACTAACGCCAAATTTCAAATAAGGTTTTGCAGCTTTAATGCTGTCGTGAACCATCTTTATTAAAAGGTTAACATTATTTCTTCGCCAGTCATCTTTGTCAGTAAATCCATAATTATACTTTTTGAATGCTTTATCATCATTAAATTTCAAATTTCCTTTTGGATAAGGATAGAAATAATCGTCTAAGTTAACACCGTCTATATCATATCGTCTAACGACATCCATAATTACAGAAACGACATAATTTCTAACTTGAGGCAAACCGGGGTTTAGAATTTTAGAGTCTCCATATTTAACAACCCAATCAGGATGCAAAGCAGTGACATGGTTTTGAGATTGTGCATAAGCATTAACAGTACGGACAGCGCGATAAGGATTGAACCAGGCATCTAATTCCATTCCACGTCTGTGCGCTTCCTTAACAGCAAATTCAAGTGGATCATAAAACGGATAAGGTGATTTTCCTTGAGAGCCGGTTAGCCAATAAGACCATGGTTCATAAGGAGAATTATACATAGCATCGCACTCTGAACGAACCTGGAATATTACTGCATTTACACCAATGGCTTTTAAGCTATCAAGTAATGAAATTAGTTCTGATTGCTGTTCTGAAGATGTCAGGTTATTTGACGAAGGCCAATCTAAATCACCGACAGTAGTAATCCATGCACCTCGGAATTCCCGCTTCGGCGAAATGGATTGACAGAATAAATTAATATGAAAAAGGAAGATAAAAAGGAAAAGATATTTCATAAACAGTAAAACCGACATGTTTAATTTAGTTTTTTTAATAAAACAAACTTGAAAAAGAAGAAAGATTAGATTAGCAGTTTGCCATTTTCCATTAACAGTTTATTGTCAAGAAAAACAGTCGGATTCTTTACAACACCATCAAGGTGAATCGGGACATCGACACTCCCTCCCATAGATAAATTATTTCCAAGCGCAATATGAATTGTACCCAATACCTTTTCATCTTCCAGAAGAACACCGCTAAGTTTGGCTTTATCGTTTGTTCCGATACCAAACTCGGCAATATTTCTCGCTTTAATACCAAATTGATTTAGAAGGACATTTAATTTTTTTGCAACAACATTGCCCGAAATCCTTGTTGCATATCCACCTTCAACAATAATTTTAAGTCCTGCCTCACTTGCGGTCTTTTTTGAATTCTTAATTAAACCAAATCCAGCCATAGAGCCGTCAACAACGAAGACACCATTTGCAGAACCTTCAACCGGGGCTAAAAATGTTTCACCTGTAGGAAGATTACCGCTTTCTCCTTTTTTATGAAACAAACCCTTGCTGGCAATTGCCTTTCTACCGTCAATGCTGAAGGATAAGTCGGTTCCTAACTTTGAAGTAATCCTAACATACTTTCCTTTATCCAAAATCTTTTTAAGTTTAATTGATAACGCAGTAATTTTTTCATAATCGGCATTCATACCGCGTATCATAACGTCATTTGTAATCCCGGGAAAAGTAGCAACCCTAACTCCATTTGCAGAAGCTTCCCTTCTCGCTTTAGTATGAGTAAGAGATTTTGTAGTCGGGCAAAGCGCGACATCAAATATTTTCATAAGGTTCGCAATTTCCTCCGGTGGTTCTTCGCCGTTTACTTTTCCGGATTTCATTTCGACGAATAAAGCTTGATTTCCCAGCTTAAGAGCATTGCGATATAAAGAATATCCGATATCTCGTTTATTCTCATCAGTAATTATTAAAATCTTTTCATTCTTCTTCACTCCCATGCAATTTTTAATTGCAGTAACGGAAGCTTTATCGAGCTTAGATGACTTCATACATTTTAAATTATTTATTGAAATGATTAAAGCGGAAATCCAACGTTCAATTGAACTACTGCATTGAATCCACCGTTAGAAATAAAGTTTTTCATACTCACATTAGAGTTTTCACTAGCCGTAAGTTCAGTACCATCAGCTGACTTCATTTTACTTACGGAAAAAAAAGTATAACCGGCTGTTCCTTCGAGGCTAACATATTGATCAATAACATCTAATATAAAGCCAGTTCCGATAGAATAACCAAGCGATGGATTTTCACTGTTATATTTGTTTATAACAGAGGATGGTCCAGGAGAATTGGTTGTGTTTGTAAATGAAGCTATGGTATAAAGAAGTGCAGCATCGATTACTTTCCAGCTTAAAGCACCGGTGATAGTTGTTCCAAGGTCAATTCCAAGCCCCCAGTTTATAAGCTGCAATTGATTAATTACAGTAGCATCTCCGGCTGCGCAGTTAATTGCTGATTGATTTTTCTCTGTTAAATTTTGGTAAAAGCCTTTTGTAGTTAGAATAAATCCTTTAACGTTTGCTCTAAAAAAATTTATTCCAAAGCGATAACCTTGAGCTTTTCCAAACTTGCCTATCGGTGAGGAAAGCGAGTCGGAATGATTTGTATTAAAAGATTGGATATAATCGTTCAAACCTTGCGGATTATATTGTTGATAGCTAAAGCCTCCGTATCCACCGACTAGTCCCAGGCAGCCGAAACCGAACGTCTGTGCAGTTGCATTAGCGGAAATCATCAGGAAACAAAAAAATAAGACAAACTTTACGATAAGCATAAATCCTCAATGCGATGTGCGATTAAATTAACAATATTATAATTAAAAAGGAATTGCTTTAACAGGGTATTTGTCAAAATAGTATTAAAATAAAAAAGCCATCCGTTTAGGAAAGGATGGCTTTTTATTCATTATGATTTAGAAATTATTTTAATACTTCTTCTTTGCTCATGGCATTTTTATAAAGTAAGACGGCAAGCAGAGTAAAGAAAATGAGAGCTATTAAATCGCCCCAATTTCCGAAAGCATCTGCAACAGAAGCAACTCCGCTTCCTCCAAAAATTCCAAGGATATTTTGATGAAGTTTATCAATAAAGGAAATAGGATTACCTGCACTATCTTTACCGACAGTCCATCCAACCAGGACTGCGATTAAAATTCCGGTAATTGCTCCACCGGCAATCAATCCCGAACTAAACAAAGCGCCGGGTCCGATTTCGGATTCTGCTTCAGCAGATTTTTTCCTTTTATCAACGATCCATTTCACAAGACCTCCGACAAAAATAGGAGTCGTAGTTGAAAGAGGTAGATAAGCTCCTACAGCAAACGCAAGTGACGACACACCGCATAATTCCATCACCAAAGAAATACCCATACCGATTATTACTAATGCCCAAGGAAGATTTTGGCTTAATAATCCCTTTATGACTGTAGCCATTAAAGTTGCTTGAGGAGCAGGTAAAGGGTCAGGATGATTAGGAGTGATTGGGCCGATGCCAACAGTTTTTTCAAGAAGCAACAATGTAAAACCGATTGCAACAACAGAAGCTAGGACTCCTATAATCAATCCAATTTGTTGCTTGACTGGAGTTGCGCCGACAATGTATCCGGTCTTTAAATCTTGCGAAGTTGCTCCCGCATTTGCAGACGCAATACAAACTATTGAACCGACTACCAAAGCAAGCGGTTCATAAAAAGAGCCCGTCCATCCGATGCCTACAAAAATTAAAGAAGTAGCCATAAGAGTAGCAATAGTCATTCCGGAAATCGGGTTTGATGAAGAACCAATAATACCTACAATCCTTGAAGAGACAGTAACAAAGAAAAATCCAAAAACCACAACCATAATGGACGAAAGAAAATTAGTTGGTATATTTGGAATTAGTGCCATGAAAAGAATAAGGACAACACTTCCGCCGAGTACAAAAATCAAAGGCATATCTTTAGCGGTTCTTAATTTTACTTCTTCTTCTACATTATTTGCTTTGTTACTTCTAGATTCTTTAAAGTCCTTAAAAGAATCCTTGAAAGCATTGATGATAGTCGGAAGGGATTTAATCAATGTAACAATTCCACCGAAAGTAACAGCTCCCGCACCGATATATCTGATATAATTACTCCAAATATCTGAAGCGGACATTTGTGAAATCAGAACTTTGCCCGGGGCAAAAACCGTAGTCAAACTATCACCTAAGAGAGTAATCAAGGGGATTAAAACAATCCATGATAACACACCGCCGGCAACCATTATCCCGGAGATTTTTGGACCGATAATATACCCAACACCCAAAAGCTCGGGAGTAATTTCACCGTTGATTGTTCCGTTAGGCAAAGCGGACTTTCTTCCGAATACATAAGCGGGAACGTCTTTCCAAAGACCAAAAATTGACATTAATAATTTATATAGGAAAGCGATACCTAAACCGTAATAAACTTTCTTAGCAAGGTTACCGCCTTTTTCGCCGGCTACTAAAACATCGGCACAAGCAGTGCCTTCGGGATAAGGAAGAACTCCATGTTCTTTAACAATAAGTGAACGCCTCAGAGGAATCATAAAAAGAATTCCTAAGATTCCACCGGATAGTGCGAGAACAAATATTTGGAAATATTGGAAATAAGCTCTGCCGCCGGGAAGGAAAAGAAGCGCCGGTAAAGTGAATACAACACCAGCAGCAATCGACTCGCCCGCAGAACCAATTGTCTGAACGATATTGTTTTCAAGGATAGTAGACTTACCAATTTTTTTGAAGATTGAAATTGCAAGAACAGCGATTGGAATAGAGGCGCTGACAGTTAAACCAACTTTAAGACCAAGATAAACGGAAGCAGCGCCGAAAATAATTCCGAAGATTGCACCGAGAATAATTGCTTTTAAAGTAAATTCAGGAATAACCTCATTTGCAGGGATATAAGGTTTAAATTCTGTAGAGGTCGATTTTTTTTCTGCCATGTATTACAACTCCTTATTAATAATTTGGAGAAAAATGATTGTGAATATTTGCATAATTGCTTAGAAAAGCAAACGGAATAGTTATAAATTCATCTTAAAATTTCATTTTCCTCATTCCGATATGGCAAATTGCAAAATCATATTTCACTGGATCGGCGGGATCAAACCTGCACAGATTGCGCGTAATTTCTTCAGCCATTAACCAGCTAACATTTTTTCTTTTTGTAAGTCGAAGCGATTTACAGACCCTTGCAACGTGTGTATCTACCGGAATAATTAATTTATTTGGCTTAATTATATCTGACCAAATTCCTAAATCAAGTTCGTCTCGCCTTACCATCCAACGAAGAAAAAGATTTATACGCTTGCAAGCGCTGCCATGATCAGGAAGAGGAAACATAAACTTCAAACCGGGTGTTAAATTCTGATTCGGCGTTAATTTTTGTGCAAGCTTGATAAAGTGTTCGGAAAATTTGTTAATCGTATATTTTAGATCAAATTCTTTCGAGTCGATATAAGAATTAAATAAACTTTTCAAGGAGCCGAACTCCGAATAAACGTTTCGGAGCAGGAGGAAGAAAGATTGGATATCGGTTGAAGTATAAAATCGATGTTTGAAGTTTTGGAAAGCCTCTTCTGATTTTTTCGGGTCAAGATTCATTACAAAATCAAACGGGTGATGCTTGGAGATAATCAATATTTTGTTCAATGAGTTTATTATTTGAGAGACATTTCCGTAGGCAAAAACAGAGGCAATAAACCCAATTAACTCGATATCCTTTTCGTCTTTAAATAGGTGAAGGAATTGTAAAGGGTCAGGTGATATTTGCGATTTGTCAAAAGCTAAATAATGTTTATCAAGTTTTTCTTTTAGGTTCATTAAGCAAAACAATAAATGTGCTATTTAACGAGCCTGATCATCTCACGGATAGCTTCGTTCAAGCCTACAAAGACTGCCCTGGCAATTACGGCATGCCCGATACTTACTTCGTCAATACCGGAAATTTCGCGAAAGATTTTTATATTCTGATAATCAAGTCCATGCCCTGCATTAACGCCGAGACCAAGTTTCTTAGCATGTTTTACAGCGATTCTAATTCTTTCAAGCTCATCAAATTGTTCCTCTTCGGAGATTGCGTTTGCAAAAACGCCGGTATGAATTTCTATAAAATCTGAATTTATTTCCGCAGAGGCATCAATTTGTTCTATTGACGGTTCAATAAAAAGAGAGACTTCGATTTCAGCTTTGTGCAAATCATTTATAGCATCTTTTAATCTACTGATATTATCAATAACGTTTATACCGCCTTCAGTTGTCAATTCCTGGCGGCGTTCCGGAACTATGGTAGCTAGTTCGGGACCAACATCACAAGCAATTTTTATAATTTCATCCGTTGCAGCCATTTCAAGATCAAGCTTTGTCGTTAATAATTCCCGGAGGAGTCTTACATCGCGTTCATTTATATGTCTTCTATCTTCTCTAAGATGGACGACAATTCCGTCAACTCCGGCTTGCTCAGCCAATAAGGCAAAAGTTATTGGATCGGGTTGGTTCTCGCCTCTTGAGTTTCTTAAAGTAGCTATATGATCGACATTTAGAGAAAATCTCATTTTGAATCCTCGTAAAAATTTGATCTGATATTTATGATGCAGAGAATATGCAATCTTTGATTGAAAAATAACCAAAATATTTCCTAAGTAAAAACAGGGGCCATGGTAGTAGGCAGTAAGCAATATGCAGTCATGGCAAATTATTAAATAAAATTATTTAGGATGTATAAAAAAATTTTTATTGTAAATGGGATCTATGACGGTTTTATCATCAATAGTGAATTTGTATTTAGGTATATACTTATTACCGGTCAAATTGATATAAATGAATAAGAGTCTGCCAATTTGGCCGACTTTTTCAGGTAAGAATTTGATAAGAATTAGAGGCTTGTTTCAGGCTTGTCATATGCCTGGTGGAGCGGAGGAGGAATTAGGGAAAAAAGATTTTAGGTGTGACAAAATGGCCGACTGCTGAGTGGCTAAGGAAAGCTGTTTGAGTCACACTTTATTAGTCCTAATTATGCAGATAATTTCAAATATTATGGAGATCTCTAAAAACAGGAATTGTGGAGTAGTGGAGTAATTGTATTTTAGAACATTAAAACAGTCTATTATTACAATTGATTTGATAGATTGGTAATTAGAGGTGCTAATAATAATAGTAGTTGATTGTCAAAATATTCGTTGAAATAACAGGACATACGGCGGATTTGACTGAGATATTTCATGGGTAATTGGATTACTGGGCTATTCAGGGGATTTCTCCTTCGATGACCTGCCTACCGGACAGGCAGGCTCAGTCGAAATGACGACAATATTAGGATGGATTTCTTCCGCCTTCGGCGGATACGCAGGAGAAGGGTTTGGCATAAAATATAAAAATATTATTTCCAATATTATAATTTTAAATTATATTTTAGAAGAGTGTTATTCTGAAATTATAAAATCAATATGAAGATACATTTTTTTCTACTAACGATATTAATTACGACATCTTTTCTATTTCCTAATTCAAAGAAAATTAAATTTGTCGTTATCACTTCAGATAAAGGAATGCCGGGAGGTGTTTATATTACCGGCAATTTGGCGGAGCTCGGTAATTGGGATGCTTCTTTATTCCCTTTGACGAAGATAAATGATAGCACATGGAGCAGAGTTTTTGAATTTCAAGACAGTGCTTCTATACAATATAAATTTACAAGGGGCAGCTGGCAAAGCGAAGCATTAACCACAGAAGGGAAAATCCCCCCGAATTATAATTTTACTATTATTAACGATACGGTAGTTTCTGTACATATATATAAATGGAAAAATGGAAACTCTGATCAAAAGATTAGTGGACAAATTACGGGAACTGTGGAGTATTTTAGAAACATGAAAGGAAAAGGCATTAAACCTCGAGATATTATTGTATGGCTGCCGCCATCATACAAAAGTGCTAAAACGAAAAGATTCCCGGTTTTGTATATGCAAGACGGGCAAAATCTTTTTGATCCGAAAACTTCTTCTTATGGAATTGATTGGCAATTGGATGAAGCAGCGGACAGTTTGATAAAATCAAAAGACATTAAAGAGATAATAATTGTGGGTATTTACAATACTTCTGATAGAATGGTCGAATATCTTGATACAAAACTTGGTCATGCTTATATGAATTTTATTGTCAATAAACTTAAACCATTTATTGACAAGAAATTTAGGACGCTTCCGGGTAGACTAAACACTGCTACCGGCGGGTCTTCCGCAGGAGGATTAATATCATTTATGCTTTTATGGGAGTACCCGAATGTGTTCTCGCAGGCGGCATGTCTTTCACCAGCATTTCACATTGATAAAATTAATTTCGTTAAAAATGTTAAAGATTATACAGGCAATAAAAAGCCAATTAGAATATACATTGACGTTGGGACAAAAGATTTAGACTCTCTGTTAAAACCCGGCACAGATGAAATGGTTTCTGCTCTTAAAAAAAAGGGTTACAAAATTGGGAAAGATATTGGATACTTTATAGCAAAAGGAGCTACACATAATGAAGATGCCTGGTCAAAACGAAACTGGAGATATTTGGAATTTATGTTTGGGAAATAAAATAAATTTAATATTTTAATTTTTTTTAATGCTTATAATGGACGAGTCATTACCATTCAAGATGCCCTTGACCATTGAGATTTTATTGAGATCCTGAGTTTATTTTTGTTATGTGATCCTATTGAGAAATCAAAACCTTCGAGGTTTAGGAAAACCTCGAAGGTTTCCGATTTATGGGTAGCAATATGGTTTAGAATAATTTTATAGATAAGATACTAGTATCTATCAAGCTTAAAATTTTCGCCGAGATAAAGTTTCCTTACCTCAGCATCTTCTGCTAATTCATGAGCTTTACCTTGTTTAAATATTAAACCGTTTATTAGAATATAAGCATTATCTACTATACTTAAAGTTTCATGCACATTATGATCGGTAATTAAAACACCGATTCCCCTATTCTTTAAATTTGCAACAATACTCATAATATCTTCCACGGCAATTGGATCAACACCGGCAAACGGTTCATCAAGCAAGATAAAACTTGGGTCAGTAGCAAGCGAACGTGCAATTTCGGTCCTTCGTCTTTCACCGCCGCTCAACTGGAAGCCCATACTTTTTCTAATATGAGTAATACTAAGGTCTTCCAAAAGTTTTTCACATTTTTCTTTTTTCTCTTTGACGGGAATAGGGACCACCTCCAGAATTGCCATGAGATTATCCTCGACAGAAAGCCTTCTGAATATAGAAGCTTCCTGTGGCAAATACCCAATTCCCATTCGCGCTCTTTTGTACATAGGCACTTTGGTAATGTCGGAATCATCCAAATAAACTTTTCCACCGTCCGGTCTAATCATTCCGACAATCATGTAAAAAGTAGTTGTTTTGCCTGCTCCGTTAGGTCCAAGAAGCCCTACAATCTCACCTTTTGAGACTTCAACTGAAGCACCGTTTACCACGGTTCTCTTCTTATAAATTTTTATTAGATTTTCGCTTTTTAACTTTGTTGCCATAAAATTGAAAACAGTAATGGGTGATAAACTTAAAATAATTTTTCTATTGTCTCTTATAATTAAGCATTGATTTTTCCAATCCGCTCAATAATTTTTCTTTTGTTGGTCGGTTGTTATAAAAAACATAATCCGGAAGAGTAAAAGACAATTCATTTCCTTTAACTTTTATTTCGGGATAATACTCACTGTTTGGTGTACCATATAAATTAACCTGGCTAACTTTCTTATCTTCAAAATAAATTTTTGCCGTTTGCGAAGATGATTTAATTAACCCGTTAGGAGAATTATCATCATAAAGATAATAAATACTATATACTTTCCCATGAACATCCGTCTCTTTAATCCCCGATTCATTAAAATGAATTTTTAGAGTATCACCAGATATTTGGTCAAACCGTAGCGGGTAATTTTTATTTTGAGAAAGAATGAATGCATTTTTGTTCACATTCAAAAGATCAATCTTATTATCATGCATAAAGATAATAACCGAATCGCCTGTAAGCTGGGAATTTTCGAACCAAATAATCGGTTGACCTGCTTTTGGATTTACTTTGTAGGTAACAATTTTTCCAACATTCCTATAATATTCGGAATAATCATTCTTTGATGCAAAACTTCCTTTAACAATTTCAACGGAATCTTCAGCCTTAAAAATATTCAGCGTATCCCGATAAGCTTCTAAACGCTTGGATTTAATTACAAGTGTATCCACCTTTAAAGTTTTGACAGAATCTTTTCTATCATTTAAAGATGTATCCGGTTGATAGCTATAGGAAGAATCGACTTGGATAAGGAGAGGATTTTTATCAATCAAAGAATAAAATTTTTGGGGATAATCTTCCAGATGCTCACCGTATATTTTAGTGTTGTTAGATTTATTTTTTATAAGGACATTATTTGTAGCAAAAGTAATTCTCGATTCCCTGAAATGGGTAAGACTGTCGGCTTCAATTATATTATTTGATTGAACAATTTTTACATTACCAACGGCAATTGCTTTCCCTTCATTTTTGAAATAAGTTAATTCATTTGAAGTTAAAGTTGATGAGGTATCAATGAGAGTGACCCTACTTTTGAAAACAGCTTTATTCAAATCAAAGAAATAGTCTCCCGAGTCAGCAGTTAAAATTACTTTTTTATCATTTAATTTAACCCCCGAATTAGATTCAGCTTTTCGATCATTTCCAAAATAATAACCGTGATCAGTAGTAATAGTTAAAGTATCCTGCTTAGCAACCACATTGCCGATTAATTCAGCTTTATTTTGAGAAACAAAACGGACAGCTTTATCGCAAGTTATAATAACATTGCCTTGCGTAATCACTACATTTCCGTATACTGTGTCGATGCTTTCCCCATTGATATTATGGAAAACATCTTTTCCACCTGTAACAGTGATTGATTGTTGTTGAGCATAGCTGATGCCGCTAAGGAGAAAAATTATTAGAAATAATCTACGTTTATTGATCATCATTTCGATTATTTCCGTTTAGATTTTGTTGATTTGGGTATTGGTTCATTTTTATTTTTCACACTGTCGACGCGAGTTACATAAGTAATGTTATAGATAGTATAATTTCGTAAATTTTGATCCGACTCAAATCCGTATCCCTGGATTTTTTCTTTTGGTGAAATAATTGTTACGAACTTATCTGAGACAATTTTTCTATCTTTATTACGCCACATTAATTCTTGAGTTTTGAGAGTTATACCACTGTCGCTGACTGCAACAACACTATCATTTGCGTATAAATCATTTGTTATATTGTTAACTTTTCCTTTAAGCGCTGTCAAGGTAGTTGTTTTAATCCCGTTTTCGTTAAAAAAATCTACTTTAATCGAACTGTCAAGCAAAGTTTCAGGAGGTTTATCAAACATCCTCATATGACCATAATATAAAATTGCTTTGGTTTTCCCGGAGTCACTGAATATTACATTTGAATTCCACCCTTCCTGGACTGGGAGCCTGGTAACTTGCAGCGACGCATCAATTGTGGGTTTTACTTTTTGATTGCTACAACCGGCAAAAATGGAAATAAAAACTAAAAGAAAAGAAATCTTCATCTTTGTCGCAGACCGAGGTTAATTAGATCATGAAGATGAACAATCCCAATCGGTTTATTTTCATCTCCAGTGATAACTAATGTAGTAATTTTAAAATTTTCCATTTGCTGAAGTGCGAAGGAGGCAAGATAATTTGCGCTCATTACTTTTGGATTATGGGACATAATATCTTTTGCAGTCAGGCTCTTTATTTCCAAAGTTTTTTCCAGAAGCCTGCGTAAATCGCCATCGGTAATAATTCCGGTAAGGTCACCGTTATTATTGACAACGCAAGTTGTTCCTAGTCGCTTAGATGTAATTTCCAGTATAACATCTTTAATCGAAGTACTTTCATTTACAATAGGAATTCTTTCGCCGGTAATCATAATTTCTTTAATCTCAAGAGAAAGTCTTTTCCCAAGGCTTCCTCCCGGATGGAGATATGCAAAATCCTCGGCAGTAAATCCCTTTTTCTGAAGTAAAGTAATTGAAAGGGCGTCACCCATTGCTAGTGTTGCTGTGGTTGAAGCTGTAGGAGCCAAATCATAGGGGCAAGCTTCTTCTTTTACGGAAATGTTTAGAAAAATATCGCATTGAGTTCCAAGTTTAGATGTTTTTTCTTCCGTCATAGCAATCAAAGTAACATTTAGTCTTTTGAGCATCGACAGTAAATTCAATATTTCTTCCGTAGATCCGCTTTTTGAAATTAAGACAACAACATCTTCTTTTCTAACCATTCCAAGGTCACCGTGAAGAGCATCGGTAGGATGGAGATAAATAGCGGGTGTACCGGTTGAGTTTAATGTTGCAACAATTTTTCTTGCAATCAAGCCGGACTTCCCCATTCCGGTAAATACGACTCTGCCCTTTGAATGGTAGATAACTTCAATCGCTTTCACAAAATCGCCGTTAATGCTTTCTGAAAGATTTGCTACGGCATCGGCTTCAATTCTAATTACTTCTTTGCCTTTAAGTATAATTTCTTCGGTAGTCAATGGTTAACCTCTCTTAAAAAAACTGAATAAACTATTTTTCTTCTTTTGATTTTGTTGAGTTTGGAATTGCGAATAATCAAAATTGATTCTTCTAAAATATTTATTGTATAGCAGAAACGCCGCCTTTAAATCCACATCTTCAAAGGATTCAAGCTTCGAAAAAAATAAATTTGGCTGCAAAGCAATTTTAGGATCGCGTATTTTCTTAACGATCATCAAGTGGTTGTAGAAATTGCTTAGCGGTATTAAATAATTAATTTTGTCTTCAAGATTATGTACCCAAATTTTTTTATGAACCGGAGCAAAAGCAATTATAAACTTACCAGGTAAAAATACAACTTCCCTAACAAAACTATTATCTCCGGGCGCTTTATCGCCTGGATTCCACTCAGAATAATTTAAGCTTTTTAAATTATTACTATTCCCTGTCACATTTTTTATAACAGAAATATCTATTTCAATTTCATCTTCCATTTCTTCCTGAATAGAGATGTCATAAAATTGATCATCAGAACAAACTACACCGGCTGCTAATATTGGCAATGAAGGAGTTGAATAATCATGTATGGAGTTTTCCTTTCCCAAAATTAAATTGCTTTCGCCTAATCTTCCCATTGCGATAACGTAGAGGCTATCTATTTTATCTTTGTATATTTTATAGCCGGGTTTATTTTCAGGTAGGATAGAATAAAGGAGGTACTTTTCCTTCTCAGTCAATTTTCTTGGAAATTGGTGAAAGCCATTTCCATTTTGAAGATAATAATTTGTTTCCAAGAGTAAAGTTGATGCTTACTTAAAAAAATATTAATAACGCTTTACTAATTTATCAATCGCTTTTATTTCAGTTAACAATTCTTTCAACTCACTTAAAGGCAGCTGACTTGAAGCATCGCTCAATGCTTCTTTTGGATTAGGATGAACTTCAAGGAATAACGCATCAATTCCGACTGCAGTTGCTGCTCTTGCCAAAGGCTTTATAAATTTCGGTTCGCCGCCGCTAGTAATTCCTTTACTTGGTAGTTGTACTGAATGTGTTGCATCCATCACTATGGGATAACCAAATTCTTTCATTATCACGAAGGAACGCATATCAACTACAAGGTTATGATAACCAAAGGTTGTACCCCTTTCTGTAAGCATTATTTTATTGTTACCGGTTGATGCAATTTTTTCGGCAACGTTCTTCATATCGTCCGGAGCAAGGAATTGGCCTTTTTTAACGTTAATAATTTTTCCGGATTTACCCGCAGCGAGAAGTAATTCTGTTTGGCGAGATAAAAATGCAGGGATTTGTAAAATATCAACTACATCTACAGTAGCAGCAATTTCTTCAGCAGTGTGAACGTCTGTTAAAACAGGAAGTGATAAATCGCTTTTTACTTTACGAAGAATTTCCAGCGCTTCTTTTTCGCCAATTCCGGTAAAAGAATTTATATTTGTTCGGTTTGCTTTTTTATAGCTTGATTTGAAAATGAAAGGAATACCCAAATCTGTCGTAATTTTTTTTATAGCTTCTGCTGTCGAAAGAATTATATCTTCATTTTCAACAACGCAAGGACCGGCAATTAAAACAAATGGATAGCCGCCGCCGATCTTTATATTTTCTAATTGTATCATAATTTCAATTTATCCGATTTTCTTATCTTAAATATAAATAAATTTGATACATTATATTATATTGGTGTCTTATAATATTTAGCATCAGGACAAATGTCCACGGTTGAAAAGCAGATTTTAACCACAGTGTCAGATCCTGGAGGTTTTGCAAAAGTTATCCCTATGTTTTACCGTCGCGGATTTGAATTTCAAATAGGTGACAAGGATTACCTCAAGATAAAACCGAAATAGTGAGATTTGCATTTAAAATTATTGACTAACTTTTGCTAGGCAGTACTGAATTTAATCAAATTCTTAGAAAATCAATTTTAGAAATCTTTATGAAAATACATAGCACTTCGGTCAGCATTATATTTATTTTACTGATAAATTTTTCAGCATCCAATTTTGTTCAAGCTCAGCCAAAACCGGTGATGAATTCTGGCGAATTGCAGCTAGCGCTTAAAAAATTAAATGTGCTTGGCAGCGTATTGTATATTGCAGCTCACCCTGACGATGAAAACAATGCTTTACTGGCTTATTTTGCAAAAGGAAAACTTCTCCGAACAGGTTACCTTTCTTTGACTCGCGGCGACGGGGGACAAAATCTAATCGGGACAGAACAAGGTGATTTGCTTGGAGTTCTTCGTACGCAGGAGCTTTTACAGGCGCGTAAGATTGACGGTGCCAAACAATATTTTTCTCGCGCTGTTGATTTCGGATTCTCTAAATCAGCGAAAGAAACTTTAGACTTTTGGGGAAAGGAAAAAATTCTATCAGATGTTGTCTGGGTTATTAGAAAATTCAAACCGGATATAATCATTACAAGATTTCAAGGAACTAAGGCTGATGGACACGGCAATCATACCGCATCCGAAATACTTGCAGCAGAGGCATTCAAATTATCAGGTGATTCTACAAAATTTCCTGAACAATTAAAATACATAAAGCCCTGGCAGGCTAAAAAAATTCTTTGGAATGCCTGGCTTCCGTTACTTGAAAAACGTAAAACCGATCTTTCAAAATTATTAAAGGTTGACGTAGGCGGTTATAATCCTTTGCTTGGGAAATCTTATACTGAAATTGCGGCTGAAAGCAGAAGTATGCATAAAACGCAAGGTTTTGGATCTAGCAGTAGTTTTGGAGAAGCAATAAATTATTTTGTCCCGATAGCCGGTTCCCCTGCTGTTAATAACATCTTTGAAGGAATTGATATGAGCTGGAATCGTATCAAAGGGGGTGAAAAAATCGGGAAATTGATTTCTGAGGCAAACGAAGAATTTCGCCCGGGAAATCCCTCCGCAATTATACCTGTTCTTCTAAAGGCTTACACCGAAATGAAGACGATTGATAATGATTATTGGGTAAAAGAAAAGGAAAAGGAATTAGTTGAAGTTATTCGTTCATGCGCTGGAATTTTTGTAGAAGCAGATGCCTCAGATTATACTGTTTCTCCCGGTGATAAAATCAATGTTGCTTCATCGATCATAAACCGTTCAAATTTCCCTTTTATATTAGAGAGAGTGGAGGTAACTGATCAAGAAAAAAGTATGGATGAGAATTCCGAATTGAAAAATGAAAAATTAGTTCCGGTAGACTTAACGTGCAAACTTCCGGTGGATGCTGAATATTCACAACCATATTGGTTGAGAAAAGAACATACCATTGGGGATTATGAAGTGGATGATCAGAGGTTAATCGGAAAAGCGGAGAATGATCCCCCTCTCTTAGCAGAATTTTTTGTAAAAGCCGGCAATGAAGAATTAATTTTCAAAACTCCAGTTCAGTACAAATGGACTGACCCAGTTAAGGGAGAAGAGTTTAGGCCTCTTGTAATTGCTCCGAAAGTATTAATAAATTTAAAGGATAAAGTTTATCTTTTCCCAACTTCAAATGAAAGGAAGGTTTCATTTATACTTAAAAGCAGTGAAGATAATTTAACAGGCATATTCAAAATAAATGTACCGAAGGGGTGGAATGTTGAGCCAGATCAAAAATCTTTCACTTTTAAGAAAAAGTATGACGAGCAAATTTTTAACTTTCAAGTAACTCCACCAGATCACTTTTCAGAAGGCTATTTAACTGCCGAAGCAATTACCGGGAATAAATCATATTCATTGGGTGAATCAATAATAAATTATTCTCACATTCAGCGTCAGACTGTATTCTATCCATCGAAAGCAAAGATTATACGGTTAGATTTGAAAAAGGTAATTAATAATATTGGTTACATCATGGGCCCTGGTGACGAAGTTCCACAAATACTTAAGGAACTTGGTTATGACGTAACCATGCTAACCGAAAATGATTTAGAGACAAAAAATCTCAGCGGTTTTGATGCAATTGTAACAGGAATACGATTGTATAATACCGATAAGCAAATATCCTTTGAACAACCTAAGCTTTTAAGATATGTAGAGAACGGCGGAACTTTAGTGGTTCAATACAATAAATTTTTTGATTTAGTAACTGATAAAATCGGACCTTATCCTTTTCACATTTCGAATGACAGGGTAACGGATGAAAATTCTAAAGTCACTTTTTTAGATAAGGGTAGTCCAATTCTTAATTTCCCTAATAAAATTACCGAAAATAATTTTAAGGGCTGGATTCAGGAACGCGGGTTATATTTTGCAGATAACTGGGATAAAAATTATACCACAGTAATCACTTGTCATGATCCTGAAGAGACACCTAAGGACGGCGGAATTCTATTTACTCATTACGGCAAGGGAGTTTTTATCTATACGGGTTACGATTGGTTTAGAGAACTTCCAGGCGGCGTGTCAGGTTCTTATCCTATATTTGTTAATATGATTTCTGCCGGAAAATTTTATCATAGACAGCAACCTAAATGACAGCTATTAAATTTTTAAAAGGACTTTACTTATTTTTAGTTAAAAGAAAAGATGAATCTATAATGACTGACATAAAAGAATTGAAATCAATTGAAGAATGGGAGCAACTTAAGAAAGAATCTTTGTCAAAAAGCGAATTGGTAATTCTTAAGTATAGTCCATACTGTTCGATTAGTGCATTTGCAGAAGATAATTTTGATCGTTGGGTTTCATCATTGGATGGTAGTCCTGAATTAAAAATTAGAAAAGTGAATGTGATTTCCGAGCGACAGGTTAGCCAGCAAATAGCAAAAGATTTAAAAATAGTCCATGAATCACCTCAGCTAATATGGTTAGATCGAGAAATGAACGTAATGTGGAATGCTACTCATTACGAAATAACTAAGACTGCTATAGAAGATAAGATTAAAACAAGATAAACAATTCAAGATATTTTACCGGGAAAATATTACTTGCTATAAGATTAATTTTGCACAAGTATATTTTCCCGATAGAGCTGAAGCACATATTATCCAGGACGCAAATAATCCCAAATAGGATGCCCCTTGTCATTTCTCATTTTTAGAATAATTCCATTGCAAATAATTCTTGCAGCTATCATAATAGGTTTATTATTTAAGGTCACTCTCGAACCTTCAATTTCAATCTTGTCATTAGCTTTAAGGCAAATATTCAGACACTTGGTAAACCAGGTTGGACATAAAACAGCAGTGACGGTATCCTTTTTTGTTTTAACAATAAGTTGAATACCATAAGACATTCCTTTAGTTGGTTTAACACTATCTAAACTTACAATTTCACCAAAAACAGTATCTATTGTTTTGGTATTAAATAGGCTGTTAAATTTACTACCGTCTTCCCAGCCGTCATTTTCTTTTTGAGAAATACCTGTCGTTGAACAAATTATCACTAACAGACATACCACTACTGCTGAAGAATAATTTACCTTCATAAATAACCCCTTCCTCAGGCTATTTATTACTCAGCCTGATTTAATTATCCAACCCAGTTTTCCGCGAAAGTATTTCGATTAGCTCTTACATCTTGAAGAAGAGATGCATTTGCCTTTACGCAGATCGTAGGAATTTCGGAAAACCTAAGAACTTTGTTACAAACATTTCCTGTAACAAGATTAGAAAGTCCTGTCCAGCCGTGAGAAGCAATTACGATAAGGTCGACATGATTTTTACGGGAATAGTTTAGAATCTGTTCGTATGGTTTACCCGGAGCCAAAATTTCGATGATATCAACACCCTTAGAGGAAACTTTATTAATAAAACGTCTTAATTCCTCTTCCGCATCAAGGTAGCGTGCTTCCTCAAAGCGTTTCTTGTTGAAATCATCCAAACTTTGGTCTTGATTGTAAACTGACTCGATAATGTGCAGTACATGAAGAACGGAATGATTCTGTTTCGCAAGCATATGACCGAATTCAAGAGCTTGCACAGAATTCACAGAGAAGTCCGTAGGCACCAGAATATTTTTATATTCAACCATCGAAACCTCCTTATTTGATTATTAAAATATCTAAATCAAAAACTTAGATGTGCAATGTTGGAATAATTGACACATAATGTCAAATATTTGTATATATATTGCTATTATTTTAGACGAACAATGTCGATAATTGTTTCGTTACTTCATTTAAATCAAAAGGTTTATAAATAATTGAATTTGTATATTTTCTTATTGTCTTATCAAAATCTTTAACTTGATTTTCATAAACATAAGTCAGAACAATCGGGACATTAGTTTTAGCTTTACGAAGTTCATAACATAAAGCTTCTATTTTTTTTGATGGTTGTGTATCAATGATAATCATATCAAAATCCAAATAGGAGGATACCTCTTGCAGAACATGAAGATCTGTAGTAGTAGTTACATTGTAGCTATTCTGCAAATACATCAAGAAACTTAAACACATACTTGCATCTGAACTATAGATAATGATATTTTTCATATTAGATGATTTTCCGGCAAATTATAAGGGTGCAAAAATAGCATGTCGATTTGTGTGCCAGAATTGAATGGGTTAATTGTGGAAGAGCATGCCCAAAATATATCGAAATTAGATATTTTGTAGCAATTATGACTACAGAATAGGAATTATTCTTAAAATTACTTCTCGTTATTGAAAAATAATAATCAAATATTTCATGGAATGAGAACCCTGGCAATAAGGATACAGACAAAATATTGCATATTCGAGTAAATAGACTAAATCATTAAGCTTTAATATCGAGTTCTTTCAGTTTTCTATAAAGTGTAGAAAGTCCGACTTGAAGGACCTCGGCAGTTTTTTCTTTATCAAAGTGATTATTTTCCAAAGCTTTGAATATATAATCTTTCTCAATTTTCTTGACATATTCTTCAAGCGAGCCAACTTTAGAAAAATCGATTATAGGCCCCTTAGAATTAAAATTTTGAGGTAGATCGTTGAGAAGTATGAATTCAGTCTTGCAAAAAATAGCTGCTCTTTCCAGTGTATTTTCAAGTTCACGAATTTCCCCTTTCCATTCATAATTCATTAAAGAGCGCATAGCATCGCTGTCTATTCCTTTAATATTCTTATTTAGCTCTCTCCTATATTTATTTAAGAAATGATCCGCAAGCAACGGGATGTCTTCTTCCCTTTCTTTTAATGAAGGGAGTCTAATTTCGACAATATTTAGCCTGTAATAAAGGTCCTCTCTGAAACGGCCATTGGCAACATCTTCTTTAAGATCGCGATTTGTGGAAGCAATGAACCTAACATTGACATTAATCGACGCCGTAGATCCGACGGGAGTGTATTCTTTTTCTTGCAGCACACGAAGCAATTTTACTTGAAGCTGTAGAGGTAATTCGCTTATTTCATCTAAAAACAAAGTGCCGCCGTCAGCAGCTTTTATTAAGCCTTCTTTATCAGAGATAGCTCCAGTAAAAGCACCACGTTTATGCCCGAACAATTCGCTTTCAATTAGATTTTCTGTAATAGTTCCGCAATTAACAGAAATAAGAGGTTTATTTTTCCGTTTACTGTTATAATGCAAAGCACGGGCGACTAACTCCTTACCAGTGCCGCTTTTACCCGTAACTAATACAGTCGTATCGGTATCAGCAACAGTTTGGATCATATCAAAAATTTTTCTAATTGCCGGGCTTTTACCAACGATATTTTCGAAATCAAAATTTCTCTGAATTTCTTTCCTTAAGAGTCGATTTTCAAGGATAAGATTTCTAACCTCAAATAATTTTCTAATTTTAATTAAAAGTTCATCAAATTAACCGGTTTAAG